>NZ_JAVKGR010000020.1:0-36253 GCF_031470965.1 Nesterenkonia aerolata
TACTGCACCCGGAAGGGTGTGGGAGAGTAGGACACCGCCGGACAACACCACACAGTGTGGGACCTGAGTTCATACGGGTCTTCTTCTCACCGTCGAGAAGAAGACCACGGACTCGGGTCCCACACTCTTTTTGTGCCCGGATCACCAGCACCGTCGGCATCTGCGCCTCCGAGCGTCTGCAACCTAAGCCCTGCATGCCCATCAGCTAGCGTCGGCATCGGGTCAGTGCGGGCAAGGTATCCTATGAGGCGCACTTATCGTCTCGTCACCGATGAAGGTGCCCACGGCCCATGAGGTAATGCGTGCCGTGGGATAGAGCCCCAGGAACAGGAGCCAATCTCGATGGCCTCAGAGGCATCTCAGGATGGTCGTGCACCACGCCGAGGCGGGCACGAGGATCACCGGCGCGGTCCGAATCAGGGTCGTTCTGCCCGAGCACCTCGTCAGCAGCGTGAGCAGACACGTCCTGCGCGGAACCCCCGTGATCACCGGCGGGCCAATGCTGAGGACCGCGGCCGCTCACCGGAGATCGATCCTGAGGTCACCGGCAAGGAGCTCGACAAGCAGGCCGCCTCTCAGCTGGGCACGTTGACGGAGAACAACAGGACCTGGGTGTCCAAGCACCTGGTCATGGCCGGTCGACTGATCGACATCGACCCTGCCCTGGCGTTGGAGCACGCACTGGCCGCCTCCCGCAGAGGAGGCCGGATCGGCGTGGTCCGGGAGGCCGTGGGACTGACCGCCTACGCGGCCGGAGACTATGCCGAGGCGCTCCGGGAACTGCGGACATACCGGCGCATCACCGGGGACCAGAGTCACCTTCCCGTGCAGGCAGACTGCGAGCGCGGCCTGAACAAACCGCAGAAGGCCCTGGAGATCGCAGAGTCCGGCGAAGCCCAGCAGCTGAGCGGTGCGGCCCGGGCCGAACTGGCCATGGTGGTCTCGGGAGCACATACCGATCTCGGTGACCTCGAGGCGGCAGTCCTCGCCCTGGAGATCCCGGAACTGGACATCAACCGGGCCTTCTCGTTTTCGCCCCGCCTCTTCGCCGCCTATGCCGAGGCACTGGAAGCCCGCGGTCGTGATGACGAGGCGCAGACCTGGCGCGCTCGTGTTCCGGTGGCGGAGAAGGCGCTGGGCATCGGCACCTTCGCCGAACCTGAGATCCTCGACTTCGACGACGAACCCGCTGACCTGCCCACGGTCAAAGATGTCCTGGGCTCCGCGGCGACGAAGGACTCGCGGTGACCCCCTCGAGCCCAGAGCTGATCAGCGGCCATGACGGCGTCCTCTTCGACCTCGACGGTGTCCTCTATACCGGCGCCTACGCTGTGGAGGGGGCGGTCGAGGCGGTGGCCGCACTACGCAGCCGGGGGCTGCGCTGCGGCTTCGTCACCAATAACGCCTCACGCTCAGCGCAGGTCGTTGCAGCGCATCTGCTCGAACTCGGCATAGAAGCCGCGGCCGAGGAGGTCTTCGGCTCCGCCCCCGCCGGTGTCGCCCTGCTCAGCGAACACGTACCCGCGGGGTCCCCGGTGTTGGTGATCGGGTCGGACTACCTGCGTGAGCTCGTCGCCCAGGCCGGCTTCACCGTGGTGCAGTCCTGTGATGAAACTCCCTCGGCGGTCATCCAGGGATTCTCGCCCGAGATCGGCTGGCGGGACCTGGCGGAGGCCTCCTTCGCGGTGAACGACGGTGCCGCCTGGTTCGCGACGAACCTGGACGCGACCCTTCCTCGGGAACGCGGCATCGCACCCGGCAACGGGTCCCTCATCGAGGCGATCACCCGGGCCACCGGCCGTCATCCGCGGGCTGCCGGAAAGCCGGAACCGCTGCTATTCACTCAGGCCGCCGAGGCGCTGGGGCTGGATCGACCGCTGGTCGTCGGCGATCGTCTCGACACAGACATTCTGGGTGGGAACCGGGCCGGTTTCACCACCGCGCTGGTGCTGACCGGTGTCCATACAGGCCAGGACGCCGCTGCCGCCGACGAGACCATGCGCGCGGATTTCATCCTGCGCACACTGGCTGATCTCTTCGGCAGCCGCACAGACAGGGCAGCGCCACCGGTCTCCTCGGCCGCCAGCGTCACCGCCCCGGGGCAGAGGAGCTGACGGTGACCCTGGAGGAACTCGAACACGAGATCGACAAAGCCGAGGCCCTGCAGACACAACTGCAGACACAGCTGCGGACAGAACTCGAGGAAACCGACGAGGCACAGCGGCGATGACAGACCCACGGCAGCGGCTGGACAAAGAGCTCGTCGCCCGTGGTCTGGTCGGCAGTCGCAGCCGGGCCGCTCAGCTGATCGCTGACGGTGAGGTCACACTCGACGGCCGCGTCGTACGTCGTGCCTCCACCGTGGTGGCTGCCGGTCAGGACATCGGCGTGCATACGGCGGCACAGTGGGTCTCCCGGGCCGCCCATAAACTCCTCGGCGCGCTCGAGGCCTGCCCCGAGATCGCACCGGACGGTACGCGATGCCTGGATGCCGGTGCCTCCACCGGGGGGTTCACCCAGGTCCTGCTGGACCGCGGTGCCGCCGAGGTGGTCGCCGTCGACGTCGGCCACGATCAGCTCGCCGAATCTCTGCGTGCAGATCACCGTGTCGAATCCCACGAAGGGCTCAATGTCCGAGACCTCACGCCGGGCTGCCTGGGGGCGCCTTTCGACCTGATCGTCGCGGATCTGTCCTTCATCTCCCTGCGTCTGGTCGTCCCCGCGTTGAGCAGTCAGACTCGCACCGGCACCGACCTGCTGCTGATGGTCAAGCCGCAGTTCGAAGTCGGCCGAGCGCAGATCGGCCGCACCGGGGTGGTCACCGCGCCGGGGCTTCGTGCCGAGGCGGTCGCCGGAGTCGTCGAGGCGGCTGCGGCCCATGGACTGGGCGCCCAGGGCGTGCATCGTTCTGCGCTGCCGGGACAGGACGGAAACCGTGAGTTCTTCCTGCATCTGCGCGCCGGGTCAGTGCAGACCGTTAGGCTGGACACGCTTGACTACGGTGACTGAACAGCAATAGTGACTGAGCGACGGCGGCGAGGCAGACGGCATACCGGTCGATGACCCGATGCTGAGGAGGAGGTGCAGATGACCCGCAGGGTACTGGTCCTGGCGCACACCGGACGGCGTGACGCTGTGGATGCGGCAGTCGCGGTGACCTCGCGCCTGCACCGGGAGGGCCTCACCCCGGTCATGCTGGCCCGCGATGTGGCCTCCCTGACAGAGACGGTGGGGGAATCCTTCGCGCGGCTGCCCGTAGCGGTGGTCGGTGACGAGGTCCAGCTAGACGACTGCGAAGTCGGCATGGTCCTGGGCGGGGACGGCTCCATTCTGCGCGCCGCCGAACTCGTCCGCGGGGCGAACCTGCCGCTGATGGGGGTGAACCTGGGCCACGTCGGGTTCCTGGCCGAATCTGAACGCACCGAGCTCGATGCCTCTGTCCACTGGGTCATCGAACAGGACTACACCGTCGAAGAGCGTATGGCTCTCGACGTCCAGATCTGGCACTCCGGCCAGCATGTCGGATCAACCTGGGCGTTGAACGAGGCCAGTATCGAGAAGCACTCCCGGGAGCGGATGGTCGATCTGGTCATCGAGATCGACGGGCGCCCGGTCTCGGCCTTCGGCTGCGACGGCGTCGTGCTGGCCACCCCCACCGGATCCACCGCCTACGCCTTCTCCGCCGGGGGACCGGTAGTGTGGCCTGAGGTCCAGGCGCTTCTGGTGGTCCCGATCTCAGCGCACGCCCTGTTCTCCCGGCCGCTGGTCGTCGCCCCGGACTCAGTGATGGCGGTGGAAGTGCTGCCCCGCGAGGATGAGAAGGGCATGCTGTGGTGCGACGGTCGCCGTGCGTCAGAACTGCCGGCCGGCTCCCGCATCGAAGTCACCCGCTCGGACCAGCCGGTGCTGCTGGCTCGAGTCCATCAGACACCGTTCTCCGAGCGGCTCGTGGACAAATTCGACCTGCCCACCACCGGGTGGCGCGGCCCGGTGGAGCCGCATAACACGGTCATCCCGCCCACCACCGGCGCGATCCCCGGGGGGCCGGGCAGAGACGTCGGAGGTCAGGGATGATCGACGAGGTCCGCATCAGTGACCTCGGCGTCATCGAGGGCGCCGAGCTGAGCCTGCACCCGGGCTTCAACGTGGTCACCGGGGAGACCGGGGCTGGAAAGACCATGGTGGTCACGGCCCTGGGGCTGCTGCTCGGAGCCCGCGCGGAATCCTCGGCAGTGCGTCGCGGGGCCCCGCGCGCCCAGGTCGATGCTGAGCTGACGGTGCACCGGGACCATCCAGCGGTACAGCTGGCCGAGGAGGCCGGCGCGTGGGTGGAGGAGGCTGCCACCGCTGAAGCTGAGGCCGGGGACGACACGGCCGATTCGCCGGATGAGGTGGCGCTGCTGCTGGGCCGCACCGTCAGCGCCAAGGGACGCAGTCGTGCCGGAGTCAGCGGCCGGGCGGTCCCGGTGTCAGTGCTCGGTGAGGTCGGGTCGGCGTTGGTGACCGTCCACGGGCAGACCGACCAGCTGCGGCTGCGTTCTGCGGGCGCCCAGCGCCGTGCCCTGGACAGCTACGCCGGGGGAGAGTTCACCGCGCTGCTGAGCGCCTACCGCGAGGGATTCCGCCAGTATCGGCAGTTGTGCGAGGAGCTTGAGGAGATCACCACATCCGAGCACCGGCGGCGACTGGAGGCCGAACAGCTGCAGCAGGCGCTGGAGCAGATCGACGAGGTGGACCCACGGCCCGGCGAGGACGAGGAGCTGAAGGCTGAAGCGCGGAAGCTGGAGAACGTCGAAGGCCTGCGTGAGGCAGCCCGCACGGCGGCCACTGCGCTCTCGGGCCCGGATATGGCTGAGGGCTTCGATGAGGCACCGAATGCGGTGACCCTGGTGGAGCAGGCCCGCAGCGCCCTGCAGGCGGTGGCCGAGCAGGACGCCGCACTCGACGACGTTGCGGCGCAGATCGAGTCCGTCTCCGCACTGCTCAACGATGCCGCCGGGCAGCTCGGCGGCTACGCGGCCGGTCTGGACGAGTCCGGCCCTGAACGCCTGGCCGAGGTCCACCGGCGTCGGGCTGATCTGGACCGGCTGACCCGGTTGTACGGCCCCGACGTCGAGGCGGTCGTCACCTGGGCCGAGGAGTCCCGGGCCCGACTGATGACCCTGCAGTCCGATGAAGAGCGCATCGAGTCTCTCGGCACGCAGGTGCGTGAGGCCCAGGAGCGGCTGTGGCAGCAGGCGGCTGAGCTGCGCCGACGTCGTGAGCAGGCCGGTGGGCTGCTCGCCGAAGCGGTCGGTGCCGAGCTGGCCGCACTGTCGATGCCCCACGCGCGGATGGTCGTCGAGGTGACTGAGACGGAAGACTTGGGCCCTGACGGCGCCGATGCGGTCGCGATGCTGCTGGCTCCGCACGCCGGGGCGGAGCCGATGCCGCTGGGCCGCGGGGCCTCCGGCGGTGAGCTCTCCCGGGTGATGCTCGCGATCGAAGTGGTCCTCGCCGCCTACGACTCCGCCGACACGTTCATCTTCGATGAGGTCGACGCCGGTGTGGGCGGCAAGGCCGCCGTGCAGATCGGCCGCCGCCTCGCGATGCTCGCCGAGCATGTCCAGGTCATCGTGGTCACCCACCTGCCTCAGGTCGCCGCCTTCGCGCAGAACCACATCCGGGTGTTCAAATCCTCAGTCTCGGATGACTCCGAGACCGGCGGCTTCACCGCCTCCGACGTCGCCGTGCTCGGCCGGGAGGAACGCATCGACGAACTGGCCCGGATGCTGGCCGGCCAGGAGGACTCCGCCTCGGCCCGCGCCCATGCGAGGGAACTCATCGCTGCTGCCGCACGTCCCTGAGGCCCACAGGGTCAGGGGCTGATAGTCTTGAACTCCGTGGTGCAGAGAAACAATTCCCGGACCCCCAACAGCCCTCAGGTGACCCGCCAGATCTTCGTCACCGGCGGCGTCGTCTCCTCTCTCGGCAAGGGGCTCACCGCTTCCTCGCTGGGTCATCTGCTCAGGTCCCGCGGGCTCTCCGTGGTCATGCAGAAGCTGGACCCCTACCTGAACGTGGATCCGGGGACGATGAACCCCTTCCAGCACGGTGAGGTCTTCGTCACCGAGGACGGTGCAGAGACCGATCTCGACATCGGCCACTACGAGCGCTTCCTCGATGAGAACCTCGACGGGCTGAACAACGTCACCACCGGGCAGATCTACTCCTCCGTGATCGAGCGGGAGCGCCGTGGTGACTACCTCGGTGACACCGTGCAGGTCATCCCGCACATCACCGACGAGATCAAGCGCCGCATGCGCCTGCCCGCCGAGCCCGCTGAGGGGCGTGAGGCACCGGATGTGATCATCACCGAGATCGGCGGCACCGTCGGCGACATCGAATCCCAGCCCTTCCTCGAGGCCGCCCGCCAGGTGCGCCAGGACATCGGCCGGGAGAACGTCTTCTTCCTCCACGTCTCGCTGGTGCCCTATATCGGTCCCAGCCAGGAGCTGAAGACCAAACCCACCCAGCACTCCGTGGCCGCGCTGCGCTCACTGGGCATCCAGCCCGATGCCATCGTGCTGCGTTCGGACCGGGAACTGCCGCTGGAGATCCGCGGGAAGATCTCGTCGATGTGCGATGTCGACGTCGATGCCGTGATCAACTGCGCAGACGCCCCCAGCATCTATGACATCCCGCGGATCCTGCACCGTCAGGCCATCGACGCCTACGTGGTCCAGGCGCTGGATCTGAAGTTCAAAGATGTGGACTG
The DNA here is from genome assembly GCF_031470965.1 of Nesterenkonia aerolata. Classification (NCBI taxonomy): domain Bacteria; kingdom Bacillati; phylum Actinomycetota; class Actinomycetes; order Micrococcales; family Micrococcaceae; genus Nesterenkonia; species Nesterenkonia aerolata. The sequence continues at coordinate 6,758 of NZ_JAVKGR010000020.1, forward strand.
GACCAAGTGGTCGCAGCTGCTCGACGTCGTCCACCACCCGGACGAGGAGGTCGAGGTCGCCCTGGTCGGCAAGTACATCGACCTGCCCGACGCCTACCTCTCGGTGACCGAGGCGCTGCGCGCCGGCGGTTTCGCCCACCGGGCCAAGACCAAGATCCGCTGGGTGGCCTCGGACCTCTGCGCCGATCCGGAGGGCGCAGCCAAGGCGCTGCGCGGAGTCGACGCGATCTGTATCCCCGGCGGTTTCGGCGTCCGCGGCCTGGACGGCAAGATCGGCGCCTGGCGGCACGCCCGCGAGAACGGCATCCCCGCGCTCGGCCTGTGCCTGGGGCTGCAGACGATGGTCATGGAATATGCCCGCAACGTGGTGGGTCTCACCGACGCCAACTCCACCGAGTTCGACCCGCAGACCTCTGAACCGGTGATCGCGACGATGGCCGAGCAGGCCGACATCGTCTCCGGTGAAGGGGACCTCGGCGGCACGATGCGTCTGGGCTCCTACGAGGCGGTGCTGGCTGAAGGCTCCGTGGCCGCGGAAGCCTACGGCACCACGGAGATCACCGAGCGTCACCGGCACCGCTACGAGGTCAACAACGCCTACCGGGACCGGCTCACTGAGGCGGGACTGGTGTTCTCCGGCACCTCGCCCGAGGGCACTCTGGTGGAGTTCGCCGAACTGCCGGCCTCCCAGCACCCCTTCTACATCGCCACCCAGGCTCACCCGGAGCTGAAGTCCCGGCCCACTGATGCCCACCCGTTGTTCGCCGGTCTCATCGGTGCCGGGCTGGCCCGTCGCCGCTGAGGTGCCGTGACCGCCGAGCAAGGCACAGGGGAGAGCACGGGGGAGAGCGCAGAGCCGACGCGCCAGCCTCAGGACCGAGAAGAGGAGCAGCGGGCACGGGCCTACCGGGCACGGCGGCAGCAGGTGCCGCAGACTCCCATCGGGCGGCAGATCACCGAGTACCTGAGTCATCTGCGGATCGAACGGGGTTCTTCTCAGAACACCCTGCGTTCCTATGAGAACGATCTACGCCGCTACGGCGCCCACCTGCTGGACTGCGGGATCACCGACCCGCGGCACATCGAAGAGGGGCACATCTCTGCCTTTCTGCGCAGCCTTTCCACCGGTGAGGACGGTGGTGCGGTGCTCACGGCCCGTTCAGCCGCCCGGGTGCTGGCCTCGGTGCGCGGACTGCATCGTTACTGGGCCGCTGAGGGACGCACTGCCGCGGACCCTGCTGGGCAGGTGAGCGCGCCCAAGCCCCGGCAGTCCCTGCCCAAGGCGTTGTCCGTGGAGCAGACGCAGGCCCTGCTCGATGCGCCGAACCCGGCGACGCCGCTGGGACTGCGGGATCGGGCGCTCCTGGAGTTCCTCTACGCCACCGGGGCACGGGTCACCGAAGTGGTCAGCCTCGACGTCGACGATATCCACGCCCTGACCGCCCCCAGCGAGCCCGGTGACTCGGCTGGCGACGGAGCACCGAGCGGAGACAGATTCGTTGACGGGCTCGTCGTGGTCCGCGTGACGGGTAAGGGAGATAAGCAGCGCCTGGTGCCGGTGGGCTCCTATGCGCAGCGGGCCGTCGGCGACTATCTGACCGCGGGGCGTCCAGCGCTGGCTGACGCCGCCGCGCGCTCATCCTCTGCCGCCCGACGCCGGGGGACACCGGCCCTGTTCCTCAACCGGCTGGGCTCGAGGATGTCTCGGCAGTCGGTGTGGACCACGATCCAGCACCACGCCCAGGCCGCCGGGATCACCGCTGAGGTGTCCCCGCACACGCTGAGGCACTCCTGCGCGACACATATGCTCGAGGGCGGGGCCGGAATCCGCATGGTCCAGGAGATGCTCGGCCACTCCTCGGTGACCACCACGCAGATCTACACGAAGGTCACCGCCGAGGCGCTGCAGGAGAGCTACACGCTGGCCCACCCTCGAGCCAGATGAACCATGCAGACCAGATGAACCGTGCAGACCAGATGAGCCGCGCAGACCAGACGAGTGAGGCGCCCGGTTGGCTACGATGACCACTGTGAGCACCACGTCCCAGGCCTCGACAGCACCGACCCAGGCGCCCGCGTCCTCTCCCGACTGGGTGCGCCGCCCGCCGACCTCCGCCGAGCTCCGCGTCGATGCGCTCATTGCAGGGGCACTGTTCTGCGCGGCGGTGCTCTCCACGGTCTTGTTCCGTGCGGCAGGAGGAACCGTCGTCGGGGATCCCCCCGCACCGTGGGTCGCTGTGCTCTGCCTGGCCGTGACGCTGCTGCCGGTGGCGTGGCGTCGGCGATATCCGGAAGCCGTCACCGCCGTCGCCGGGGCGGCTTTCATCGTCACCACCGAACTCGGCGTCCCCGAGGCCCTGATCCTCAACGTGGGCTTCTTCCTGGCCCTCTACAGCCTCGGTGCCTGGAGTCGTCATCGCCGTGCTGCTCGTGTGGTGCGCTGGGCGGTGCTGGGGGCGATGCTGATCTGGCTGATCGTCGGGTTTCTGCGGATGGATCACCTCCAGGCCGAAGGTTCGGAGGTGGGGTCACTTGCCGTCGGCTCCGCCGAGCTGGCGCTGATGCTCTATACCGTCATGATCAACCTCCTCTATTTCGGTGCCGCCCTGTGGTTCGGCCATCATGCCTGGGTCTCGGCGCGGAACCGTGCACAGATGCAGGAGCAGGCCGAGCAGCTGCGTGCTCAGCAGAATCGTGTCGCGGAGCAGGCGGTGGTCTTGGAGCGGCTGCGCATCGCCCGGGAGCTTCACGACGCCGTCGCTCACCACGTCTCTCTCATGGGTGTCCAGTCAGCGGCAGCCCGAGCCACACTGACCAGCGATCCCGCCACTGCGGAGCGGTCGATGCGGCTGGTGGAGGAGTCCGCCCGCCGCTCCGTCTCCGAACTGCATCAGCTGCTGGGGACATTGCGCCAAGAGGACGCGCCGGATCCTGGGCAGGCAGTGTCGGGGAATGCAGAGCACCGGAATGCGGAGCACCGGAATGCAGAATCGGCCCAGATCTCTGTGGACGAAGCCTCAGCGACGCTCGGCGTCGAGCAGATACCGGCGCTGATCGATGAAGCACGGCAGCACGGGATGACGGTGGACTGGCAGGTGATCGGTAGGGAGCGTGAGCTTGCTCCGTTGACGAGCCTGAATCTCTACCGCATCGTCCAGGAGGCGCTGACCCACGTGCGCAAACATGCCGGACCCGATGCCCACACTGATGTGCGTCTGCGCTACGGCGGATCAGCCGTGGAGGTCGAGATCAGCGACGACGGCGCCGGGCGGCGCGCGAGGAAGACCGCAGAGGGCAACGGCGGCAGGCACGGCATCGCCGGTATGCGGGAGCGCGCCGCCGTCGGCGGAGGCACCGTGCTGGCCAAGCCACGCAGCCCTTACGGTTTCCTGGTGCGCGCTGAGATCCCCTACACCTACGAGTCAGCCGAGCAGAGGAGCACCACCGGTGTCTGACCAGCAGGAACCATCCGAGACCACCACGCGAGTCGTCCTGGTGGACGACCAGCCGCTGATGCGTGACGGCATCGCCACCATCCTCGGAGCTCAGCCGGACATCGAAGTGGTCGGCTCCGCCGGCAACGGGGCTGAGGCACTTGAGGTGGTGGCCCGGCAAAACCCGGATGTGGTGTGCATGGACGTGGAGATGCCGGTGATGGACGGCATCGAGGCCACAGCCCAGATGCTGCAGGCACAGCCGGGACTGCAGGTCATCATGCTCACCACTTTCGACCGTGAGGACTACCTCCTGCGTGCGCTGCAGGCCGGTGCCGGAGGATTCCTGCTGAAGACGAGCTCACCGGAGCAGCTGGCCGCCGGAATCCGCACAGTGGCCTCCGGGGAGGGGCTGCTGGCCCCGGAGATGACACGCTCGCTGATCCGGCACGCCGTGAGCGGCTTCCACGCCGGTGACACCTCCACCGGTCAGGCTGACGACACCGGTCAGGCTGAGGACACCGAGCAGAGCCCGCTCAGCGAGCGGGAGGAAGACGTGCTCATCCGGGTGGCTCAGGGGCTGTCCAACACCGAGATCGCCGAGCAGCTGTTCATCTCGGCGGCGACGGTGAAGACCCATATCTCCCATGTGCTGGCCAAGCTGGATCTGCGCAACCGGGTGCAGGCGGTCGCCTACGCCTACGAGTCTGGGCTGATGGACCGAGGGCTGATGGACCGGGGCTGAGAATCCCCCGAACGGCCGATACCCGGTCCGCAGCGCGCTCCGTAGTCTGAGAACATGCTTGAACTTCGCAATGTCAATCGCTCCTACGGGGACCATCAGGTCCTCCACGACGTCGGATTCACCGCCGGGCGCGGCCGACTCACCGGATTCGTCGGCGGCAACGGCGCCGGCAAGACGACGACGATGCGCATCATCCTCGGAGTGCTGCGGGCAGATTCCGGGACCGTCACCCTCGACGGCCAGACGCTGGACTCCAGCTCCCGGCGCCGCTTCGGCTATATGCCCGAAGAGCGCGGCCTCTACCCGAAGATGTCAGTGCATTCCCAGGTGACGTATCTGGCGCGGCTGCACGGTTTCGACCGGCGCAGCGCCGCGGCCCGCGCCGAGGAGCTGCTGGAACGGCTGGGCCTGTCCCCACGCCGTGACGACCCGCTCGAATCACTGTCCCTGGGCAACCAGCAGCGGGTGCAGATCGCCGCCGCACTGGTCCACGGCCCGGACGTGCTCATCCTCGACGAGCCCTTCTCCGGACTGGACCCGATGGCCGTTGACGTCGTCCTCGACGTCCTCAGCGAACATGCCCGTCAGGGTGCGATCGTGCTGTTCTCGTCTCATCAGCTCGACGTCGTCGAGCGGCTCTGCGATGACATCGTCATCATCGGCGGAGGCCGGATCTTGGCCTCCGGGGAGACCTACGGCCTGCGTGAACGCCACGGCACCCGGCGCTATGAGCTGCTCAGCGGCGCTGACCTCGGGTGGGTGCGCGAGCATCCGGGGGCGCAGGTCGACGAGTTCGATGCCGGGCGTGTGCTCTTCCGCGCGGAGGAGGCCGAGGCCCAGCAGGTCTTGGCTGCAGCGGTCCAGCGCGGTGAGGTGCGCAGATTCAGCCCGCTGCTGCCGACACTGAGCGAGATCTTCAAGGACATGGCGACGACGAGCCAGGAGGCCCAGCGATGAGCACGGTACATCAGGACTACACCGCAGGTCAGCATGACATTGCCCAGCAGGACGGTCCGGCACCGTTGAGCACCGGACGGGCCACGCTGCTGGTCGCCGAGCGGGAGATCACCACGCAGGTGCGTTCGAAGTCCTTCATCGTCAGCCTGATCATCACCGTGCTCGTCATCGTCGGAGGCATCGTTCTAATGAATGTCTTCGGCGGTAATGACGACGTCGAAGATGTCGCCGTGGTCGAGGGTGCGGAGCTCAGCGAAGGCGCTACTGTGGAGTCAGGGCCTTTGGGGACCTCCCTGGAACCTCAGCAGGTCTCCTCGATGGACGAGGCCGAGCAGATGCTCCGCGACGGCGAGGTCACCGCGGTCATCGCGCCGGACGAGTCCAACCCGGTCGGGCTGACGGTGATCGGGTTGGACTCCATGCCCACAGGTGTGGCCCAGGCGCTGGCCGTCGCACCCACGATGGAGACGCTGGAAGACCCTGACACCGACTCCGGGATCGGGTTCCTCGTCGCCGCTGGGTTCGGGATGGTGTTCATGGTGCTGGCGATGGGCTCAGGCGCGATGATCGTGCAGAACACCGTGCAGGAGAAACAGTCCCGCATCGTGGAGATCCTGCTCTCCTCGATCTCCTCGCGGGCACTGCTGGCCGGGAAGGTGCTCGGCAACACCGCGTTGGCTGTGGGGCAGGCGGTGCTCTACGCGACCGCGGCCTCAATCGCGCTGATGATCACCGGACAGCAGACGCTGCTCGACACTCTGACACTGCCGATGCTGTGGTTCGTGCTGTTCTTCCTGCCCGGCTTCATGCTCGTGGCCGCGATGTTCGCCGCCGGTGCCTCGCTGGTCTCCCGCCAGGAGGACATCGGTTCAGTGATGTCGCCGACGATGATGCTGGTGATGGCACCGTATTTCATCGTGATCTTCTTCCTGGAGAACGAGACGGTCATGACCATCTGCTCCTATGTGCCCTTCAGCGCACCGGTGGCGATGCCGGTACGGATGTTCCTGGGGGAGGCACAGTGGTTCGAGCCGGTGCTGGCGCTGCTGCTGGTGCTCGCTGCCGTGGTGGCGATGATGGCGCTGGCGGCGAAGATCTACAGCGGGTCCCTGCTGCATATGGGGCAGCGGATGAAGCTGCGTGCCGCGCTGAGCAGCCGCGACTGACCTGACGGTACAGCCGGGTAGTGCGACGGCGCAGCTGGTAGGCAGCTGGTAGTACGACGCAGAAGGGTCTGGCCCTCACGGGATCCCGTGAGGGCCAGACCCTTCTGCGTTGTCTCAGCCGCCTCTCAATCGAGGGCGTACGGTCTCAGAGGTGGCGCTCGTCGGGGCCGGAATAGGCGCTGACCGGACGGATCAGCGAGTTGTCGGCTCGCTGCTCACGGATGTGCGCGGTCCACCCGGTGATGCGGGAGGCGATGAACAGCGGGGTGAACATCTCGGTGTCGAAGCCCATCAGGTGATATGTCGGACCTGCCGGGTAGTCGAGGTTCGGCAGGATGCCCTTGGCCTCGGACATCGCTGCCTCCAGACCGTCGTAGAGGCCCATCATCTCCTGACGGCCGTAGTGCTCGACCATCGCATCCAGGGCGTCCTTCATCGTCGGCACGCGGGAGTCGCCGTTCTTGTACACCCGGTGCCCGAAGCCCATGACCTTCTTCTTCTTGGCCAGGGCGTCCTCCATCCAGGCCTTGGCCCGGGCGGCGGCATCCTCACGGGACTCGTCGGGATCGATGCCGATCTCCTCGAAGGTGTGCATCACCGCCTCATTGGCGCCACCGTGCAGCGAGCCCTTCAGCGCGCCGATCGCGGCGGTGACCGCTGAGTGCAGATCAGAGAGCGTGGAGGTGACCACGCGGGCGGTGAAGGTCGAAGCGTTGAAGGAGTGCTCTGCGTAGAGCACCATCGAGACGCGGAATGCCTCGACCACCTCGGGGGCGGCCTCTTCGCCGAAGGTCATCCACAGGAAGTTCTGCGAATAGTCGAGGTCATCGCGCGGTTCGATCGGCTCCAGACCGCGACGGCGCCGCTGATCGTAGGCGACGACGGCCGGGAACTTCGCGAACAGCTCCTTGGCCTTGCGCAGCTCGACCTCCGGGGTGGAGACCTCGGACTCGGCGTCGTTGGCGCCGATGACCGAGACCGCGGTGCGCCCGACGTCCATCGGGTGGCAGTCGGTGGGCAGCAGATCGATGGCCGTGCGCACGGCGTCATCCAGGCGGCGGTGGGCGCGCTCGAACTCCACGAACTCGTCGCGCTCGGTCGCGCTGGGCAGCTCACCGTTCCACAGCAGCAGGGCGACCTCTTCGAAGCTCAGGTTCGCGGCGAGCTCCTGGACCGGGTAGCCCCGGTAGAGCAGCGAGTTGGTCTCGGGGTTGACCTTGGAGACGGCGGTGGTGTCGGCGACGACACCGGCCAGTCCCTTACGGATCTCGTCAGTCATGGTCTCTCCTTCAGCTGTCGCTGGTGTGGACGTCGGGGACGTCGAAGTTGAAGATGCCGGTGTCGAAGGAGTTGTATCCCTCATAATCGACCAGCTCGTAGAGCCGTGCCCGGGTCATCATCTCCTCGACGGCGGCCTGCTGGGTGCCGTCGGTGCGGATAGTGTCCAGAGTACGTTCGATCGCTCCCATGGCCGAACGCTGCGAGGTGACCGGGTAGATGATCATCGCGATGCCGGCATCGGCCAGCTGGTCGCGGGTGAACAGCTCGGACTTTCCGAACTCTGTCATATTCGCCAGCACCCGCACATCCACAGCCTCGCAGACCTTCGCAAACTCCTCCACCGAGCGCATCGCCTCCGGGAAGATCGCATCCGCGCCGGAGTCCACCAGGGCCTTGGCCCGGTCGATGGCGGCATCGAGCCCCTCCACCGCACGCAGGTCGGTGCGGGCCATGATCAGGAAGTTCTCGTCCCGGCGCCCGGAGGCCGCGGCGGCGATCCGCTTCGTGGCGGTCTCCACGTCGACCATGTTCTTGCCGTCGAGGTGTCCGCACCGCTTGGGATTGAACTGGTCCTCGATATGGCATCCGGCCAGGCCCGCGTTCTCCAGCTCCTGGACGGTGCGGGCCACGTTCATCGGCTCACCGAACCCGGTGTCAGCGTCGACCAGGGCCGGTAAGTCTGTCACCCGGGCGATCTGCCCGGCGCGTTGGGCCACTTCGGTCAGCGTGGTCAGTCCGACGTCGGGGAGTCCGAGCTCATTGGCCAGCACACCGCCGGAGATGTAGATCCCGTCGAAGCCCTTCTCCTGGATCAGCGGAGCCGAGAGCGGGGTGAAGGTCCCGGGGAACTGGCGTGCCGCCCCCGGGGTGAGCATGGAGCGCAGATCCTGGCGCTTCTGCTCGGCGGTCTTGTGTGAATACAACATCAGAACAGTCCCTTCGGGCCGGCGGCGAGGTCGATGACACCGGCGGCGGCACGGATGTTGAGCTGGTCCAGCTCCCCGGTGCCGAGTTCGGTGACGCGCTCGACGGCGGCGAGGAAGCGGTCGATCTCCGCCTCGTCCACCACGCCCTCGGCCAGGGTGCGGAACTTGTGGACGTACTGCTCGCGGGCGAACGGACGAGCACCCAGCGGGTGGGCGTCGGCGACGGCGATCTCGTCGGTGATGACGGTGCCGTCGGTCAGGGTGATCTCCACGGAGCCGCCGAAGGCCTTCTCCGAGATGTCCAGCGAGTGGTACCGGCGGGTCCACTCCGGGTCCTCCTCAGTGATGACCTTGTGCCACAGGGCCACGGTGTCCTCACGTCCGGCGCGCTCTGGGGCGTAGGAGTCCACGTGGTGCCAGGCGCCGTCCTGCAGTGCGACGGTGAAGATGTAGGGGATGGAGTGATCGAGGGTCTCGCGGGAGGCCGTCGGGTCGTACTTCTGCGGGTCGTTCGCGCCGGAGCCGATGACGTAGTGAGTGTGGTGGGAGGTCTTGATCAGCACCTTCTCCACATTCTGCGGGTCCGTGACCTCGGGGTGCTCGCCGTGCAGCTTGCGGGCCAGGTCGATCCACGCCTGGGCCTGGTACTCGGCGGAGTGCTCCTTGGTGTAGGTGTCGAGGATCGCGCGCTTGGGCTCGCCGGCCTCGGGCAGCGGTACCTCATAGGCGGCCTGAGGGCCGTCGAGCATCCAGGCGATGACGCCGTCCTCGCCTTCGTAGATCGGCACCGGGGAGGTCTGGCCGCGCATGGCACGGTCCACGGCTTCCACGGCCATCTTGCCGGCGAAGGCCGGCGCGTGGGCCTTCCAGGTGGAGATCTCGCCCTTCCGCGACTGGCGGGTGGCGGTGGTGGTGTGCAGCGCCTGGCCGACAGCCTGGAAGATGGTCTCCCGATCCAGGCCGAGCAGGGTCCCGATCCCCGCGGCGGCCGAGGGGCCGAGGTGGGCGACGTGGTCGATCTTGTGCTTGTGCAGGCAGATCGCCTTGACCAGGTTCACCTGGATCTCATAGCCGGTGGCGATGCCGCGCACCAGGTCGGCACCGGTGCGGCCGCTGTGCTGGGCGACGGCCAGGATGGCGGGGATGTTGTCCCCGGGGTGGGAGTAGTCGGCGGCGAGGAAGGTGTCGTGGTAGTCCAGTTCGCGCACGGCCACACCGTTGGCCCAGGCGGCCCACTCCGGCGAGGACTTCTCCTCGATGCCGAAGACGGTGGCGCCGGATCCATGCCGGGTCACCGGGTGGTCCAGCGCCTGAGCGCGGGCGGCGACGATGGGGGCGCGGTTCAGCGAGGCCACGGCGACGGCGGCGTTGTCGATGATCCGGTTGATGATCATGTCGACGACCTCGCCGTCGAGGGCGACCGGATCGACGGCTGTCTCGGCGATCTTCCAGGCGAGCTGATCCTCGCGGGCGATGTTCTCTTCGCTGCGGTGTACGCGGACATCGTGGGTGATCATATGACCAGGGTCCTTTCCTCAAGGGGGTGGGGGTCGTGCGTATAGGTCTTGATGTGGGCGAGGCTGCGGCGCAGATGCATCAGTGTGGCGGCCTCGGCCAGTTCAGGGTCGCCGGCGGCCACGGCTTCGCAGATGGAGCGGTGCTCTTCGGCGGAGGCGCGCAGCCGGTCCGGGTGGTCCCGGGCCAGGCGCCGGATGCGCACCAGGTGGACGCGCAGGGATTTCAGCGCAGTGGAGAGGTACTGGTTGGCCACTGCGGCGTCGAGTGCCTCATCGAGTGCGCGGGTCAGGGAGTAGTAGTCGGAGGAATATGAGGTCTCAGAGGACTCCGCCGCCTCGGCGAACTGCGCGGCCAGAGCGGAGAACACGCTGGGGCAGGCGCGCGCGGCAGCCAGCCGGGCTGCTTGGACTTCCAGCGGGATGCGGACTTCGAAGAGCTGATCGACATCGTCGAGAGAGATGGAGCTGACCACGGTGCCGCGGCCGCCGGCTTGGGCGGCGAGCCCGTCGGCCATCAGGCGGGAGAGCGCCTCACGCAGCGGAGTGCGGGAGACGCCGAGGCGCTCGGACTGCTCGACCTCGCCCAGCACAGTGTCCGGGGTGAGTCGTCCGTCGACGATCTCATCCCGCAGCTGCTGGTAGGCGCGGTCACTGGCTCGCATAGCAGCAGTGTATACAGAAACCTGCCGTATCTGGCTACCCTCGCCGCATTCTCTGGGATGTATTCCAGGTGAACGCGGGGTCATCAGCAAGAAATGTATACACAGCACTTTACTCTGCGTGGCGCAGGTCATACTCTGAGGCCATGCGCAGAGCTGCGGCCGCGCCGTATGCCGCAGATCCCTCAACGGACCAGGAGGTCGACGATGGCCAGCACCCCGATCAGCAGCGCGACCGGTGACGCCCGCGCCCTGCATGCCCGCTCGCTCGAGCAGCCCGAACAGTTCTGGCTTGACGCCGCCGCCGGTGTGACCTGGGAGCAGGCCCCGACCCGTGCCCTGGATGACTCCAGTGCCCCGATCTACCGTTGGTTCCCTGACGGGCAGCTCAACGTCGCCTATAACGCGCTCGACCGGCACGTCGAGGCCGGCCGAGGCGAGCAGCCCGCGCTGATCCACGATTCGGCCACCACAGGGACGCAGACCACCTATACCTACTCCGAGCTGACCGACGAGGTCGCCCGCACCGCCGGGATGCTCGCCGAGCTCGGCGTGGGCAAGGGGGATCGGGTCATCATCTACCTGCCGATGGTTCCGCAGGCGCCGATCGCCATGCTCGCCTGCGCCCGGCTGGGTGCAGTGCACTCGGTGGTCTTCGGCGGGTTCTCCGCCCGTGAGCTGGCCTCGCGCATCGATGACGCCACCCCGGATGTCGTCCTCACCGCCTCGGGCGGCATCGAACCGAAGCGGCGTGTCGAATACCTGCCCACAGTGGCAGAGGCGATCAGCCTGGCGCAGCACCCGATTCGTGACGTCGTCGTCGCCCAGCGCAAAGGCTTCGCGCACAGCCTGGACGAGTACACCGACTCGGAGGCCCAACCTGCCCGCTGGCACGATTGGGAGTCCTCGGTCGCTGCCGCCGCTCCGGCGGCACCGGTGGCCGTGGCCGGGACGGATCCGCTCTACGTGCTCTACACCTCCGGCACCACGGGCCGACCGAAGGGCGTGGTGCGTGACCAGGGCGGCACGGCGGTGGCCCTGACCTGGTCCATGCCGCACGTCTTCGGTGTGGACGCCGGGGAGACCATGTTCACCGCCTCCGACGTCGGCTGGGTAGTCGGCCACTCCTACATCGTCTACGGTCCGCTGCTGGCCGGGGCCACCACCATCCTCTATGAGGGCAAGCCGGTGGGCACTCCCGATGCCGGTGCATTCTGGCGGATCATCGCCGAGCACGGGGTCAAGACCATGTTCACCGCACCGACCGCACTGCGGGCTGTCCGCAAGGCCGACCCTGAGGCCGCATTGCTGGCCGACTACGACATCTCCTGCCTGGAGTACCTCTTCGTGGCCGGAGAGCGGCTGGACCCGGATACTCAGCGGTGGGCGGCCGAGGCGCTGAAGGTGCCGGTGGTCGACAACTGGTGGCAGACCGAGACCGGCTGGCCCATCGCCGCGAACCCGGTCGGCGTGGAGCTTCTGCCGATCAAGGAGGGCTCTGCAAGCCTGCCGACCGTGGGCTACGACGTCGTCGTGCTCGACCCGCTGGGGGAGCGGCTGCCCGAGGGACAGGAGGGCAGCATCGCGATCCGCCTGCCGATGCCTCCGGGCACCATGGCCACGCTGTGGGGGGATGACCAGCGGTTCGTCGACTCCTACCTCTCCACGTTCGAGGGGTACTACACCACCGGTGACTCCGGCTATGTGGACGAGGACGGCTACCTCTACGTGATGGGCCGCACTGACGACGTCATCAACGTCTCCGGCCATCGCCTCTCCACCGGGGAGATGGAGGCCGCCGTAGCCACGCATCCTGCGGTGGCGGAATGCGCGGTGATCGGGCTGGCTGATGAGCTCAAGGGTCAGCGGCCTTCCGGGTACGTGGTGCTGAAGTCCGGTCAGGAGATCGGGGAGGATGATCTGCGTGCGGAGCTGACCTCCCTGGTGCGTTCGACCATCGGTCCGGTCGCTGATTTCAAGGACGTGGCGGTGGTCTCTGCGCTGCCGAAGACCCGCTCCGGGAAGATCCTGCGCAAGACCATGCGGCAGATCGCTGACGGTGACGAGTACAAGGTGCCCTCCACGATTGAGGACGCCGGTGTGCTCGATGAGCTGATCCCGGTGCTGCGCCGTGAAGGGTGAGTCCGCTTCAGCTATGGATGTGGTTCGGACTGCATCTATAGCTCAGCCCGAACCACATCCATAGCCGAAGCGTGGGGACCGGACGGTCAACCAGGGTTCGACCTCCGCCTGATGGTCAGGGTTGGCAACTCGCCACCAGCCGGTAGTCTGGGCGGGCCGCGCCAGCGTGGTGCACCTGTGGTGTGCCCGGTGGCCGGTGAAGACCGGAACAGCACGCCGCACGTGGGAAAGGCAGGCGACGTCACGTGACCACCGAGCAGCCGAGGGAGCTCTTCACCATCCACGGTGAGGCGATCATCGGCCCCACCGGGCGCCCGAAGCACCAGTTCCCCGAACCGAAGCCGCTGGATGGGCACGGCCCCGCGCGGACCATCGCGATGGTCAACCAGAAGGGTGGGGTGGGCAAGACGACCTCGGCGATCAACCTCGGTGCCGCGCTCGCCGAATACGGCCGCCGGGTGCTGATGGTCGACTTCGATCCGCAGGGTGCCCTGTCCGTGGGGCTGGGGACCAATCCGCATGAGTTGGAGACCAGCGTCTACACGGTGCTGATGGAGAAGTCCGTCACCGCCCGGGATGCGATCCTGACCACCCATGTCCCCGGTGTGGATCTGCTGCCGGCCAATATTGACCTCTCCGCGGCTGAAGTCCAGCTGGTCAATGAGGTAGCGCGGGAGCAGGTCCTGGAGCGTGCGCTGCGGCAGGTCCGTGACGACTACGACGTCATCATCATCGATTGCCAGCCCTCGCTGGGACTGCTGACCATCAACGCCCTGACGGCCTCCCACGGGGTGATCATCCCGCTGGTGGCGGAGTTCTTCGCGCTGCGAGCTGTCGCCCTGCTGGTGGATACCATCGAGAAGGTCCAGGACAGGCTGAACCCGGATCTGGAGATCGACGGGGTGCTGGCGACGATGGTGGATATGCGCACTCTGCATACGCAGGAAGTCATCACCAGAATCGTTGAGGCCTTCGGTGACAGGGTCTTCGAAACTGTCATCAAGCGCACGGTGAAGTTCCCCGATGCCACAGTCGCTGCCGAGCCCATCACCTCCTATGCGCATAAGCACGAGGGTGCGAAGGCCTACCGGCAGCTGGCGCGCGAGCTGATCGCCCGCGGCGGAGCCCCCTGAGCCGGGGTCTGTGGTGAGGCGGCACAGTGGCTGACGGCGTCGGGGAGACGGAGGTCGAGCTTGAAGGGACCAGCGGATTCACCGTCCGGCTGGAGAACTTCGACGGTCCCTTCGATCTGCTGCTGGGGCTGATCGCCAAGCGTCAGATGGACATCACCGCTGTGGCCCTCGCCGCGGTGACTGATGAGTTCATCACCTACGTGAAGACGCTCTCGGCGGAGGACGGCACCTACAGTCCCCAAGCACTGGATGAGTCCTCCCATTTCGTGCTTGTCGCAGCGACGCTGTTGGATCTCAAGGCTGCTCAGTTGCTGCCCTCAGGTGAGGTCGAGTCCGAGGAGGACATCGCCGCCCTGGAGGCTCGTGATCTGCTCTTCGCTCGGCTGCTGCAGTACCGTGCGTTCAAGGAGATCGCCGCGCATATCCGCACCACGGCCGAAGAGAACGCCGGCATATTTCCGCGCAGCCCCGGTACGGACCCGGAACTCAGCGGGCTGCTGCCTGAACTGGTGTGGCGGACGAGTCCGGAGGATCTGGCGGCGATCGCTCAGAGGGCTTTCGATCGGCCTGAGGTCGAACCCGACGACGTCCGGTTGGAGCATCTGCATGCCCATGCGGTGAACATCCGCGATGAGGTGGCGTCCATGACGCAGATGCTGCGCGGCAACGGCTCGCTCAGCTTTGCCGAGCTCATTGCCGATGCGCCGAACCAGCTGGTGGTCGTCGTCCGGTTCCTGGGGTTGCTGGAGCTGTTCCGGGATCGCGACGTCGAGCTGCGGCAGGAATCTCCGTTGGGTGAGCTGACGGTGACCTGGGCCGGTGCTGAGACCGGGGAGTCGGCTGCTGCAGCTCGCGCTGCGGCAGAGTGGGATCAAGGCCAGGCTGAGGAGGATCATGGCTGAGGAACAGGTGCAGGACCAGCTGCTGACCCATGAGGAACAGCTCGGTACTGTCGAGGCGATCCTCATGGTCGTCGAGGAGCCGGTGACCGCGGCAGAGATCGCGGCGGCGGTGCGGCTGCCGGAGTACCAGGTGCAGGGCCTGCTCGATGAGCTGCGCTCAGAGGCCGACGGTGAGGAGGAAACTGGTCGGCGGGAACGTGGATATGAGCTGCGGGAGGTCGCCGGGGGATTCCGGTACTACTCGCGGCTGCGTTATGCCGATCAGGTCTCCGCGTTCATCCTCGGCGGGCAGACGGCACGACTTTCTCAGGCCGCACTCGAGACCCTGGCGGTCATCGCCTACCGGCAGCCGGTCTCGCGCTCGCAGGTGGCTGCGGTGCGCGGGGTGAACGTCGACGGCGTGGTGCGGACCCTGGTTCATCGCGGGTTGGTGGACACCGCTGGAACGGATCCGGTCACCGGAGCTACGCAGTACACGACCACTACGGAGTTCCTCGAGAAGCTCGGCATCGATTCGGTCGATGATCTGCCTCAGCTGTCCCCGCATCTGCCCGGCATCGAGGCTGTTGAGGACTACGAGGAGTAGTCGGAGTCCTGTGCTTCTTCGGCGAGGTGCTCTTCGACGAGGGTCTCTTTGGCCGCGCGGTGGCCGGATACCCAGGCTGCGTGGGAGGACTTGGTCGACCACAGCCGGATGCCGACCATCGAGTTCCGTGCAGAGCCGTTGCGACCGCCGATGCACACGGCGAGCGTGATCACGGAGGCGTTCATCAGGCCCACAGGGAGCACCAGATTCACGGGGTCCATGATCTTCACCGTACCTGTCCGGTACCTCTGCCCTGTGCCCGGTGTCGTGTGCGCGGGGAAGGTGGGTTGATCTGCCAGACCCGATGCAGCCGCTGCGCAGCCCAGGCCATAGAATGGGGCGCATGTCTTCACGGGGGAGTGGCCCGGCGCAGCGGCGCGAGCAGAAGCGGTCCAAGCCGCCGCGGGCCGCACGCGCAGCACGGACCCCCGGTTCAGGCACCCGGGGTGGCCCGTTCGCTGAGGAGAAGCCGCAGCGGCTTATGCGCCGTGGCCCTGAACGTGCGAAGGTCCGTGCCGACGAGGCTGAGGAGAACTTCACCGCTGTCCACGTCCCCGAGGGTGTGCGGCTCCAGAAGGTGTTGGCTCAGGCCGGAGTGGCCTCCCGCCGAGTCTGCGAAGACCTCATCGCTGAAGGCCGCGTGGACGTCGACGGGCACACCGTCGTCGAACCCGGGGTGCGTATCGACCCGGAGACCGCGGTGGTGCGGGTCGACGGCGTCCGGCTGCAGCTCGACATCGCCCACCGCTACTACATGTTCAACAAGCCCGCTGGTGTGGTCACCACGATGTCCGACCCCCAGGGGCGGCCATGCATTGACGATCACCTCACGGCCGAACAGCGCCAGATCCGGCTGGTCCACGTCGGACGGCTGGACCGTGAGACCGAAGGGCTGCTGCTGCTGACCAACGACGGCGAACTCGCCCACCGGCTCACCCACCCCTCCTATGAGGTGCCCAAGACCTATCTCGTCGAAGTCGAGGGAGCCGTGCCCAAGAGCTTGGGGAAGACGCTGCGGGCCGGGATCGTTCTCGATGACGGCCCCATCGCCGTGGACTCCTACAGCTACCGAGGCGGTGCGGGAGCACGGAGCTTGGTCGAAGTCACCCTGCATTCCGGGCGGAACAGGATCGTGCGCCGTATCTTCGATCACGTCGGCCACCCGGTCACCCGGTTGGTACGCACAGGAATCGGGGAGATCACCATCGGTGACCAGCCCCAGGGGACGGTTCGCGCTCTGGGCAAACAGGAGCTGGGCCATTTGTTGGACCTGACAGATCAATCCGGACAGCCCGGTCAGCCGTACCAGGCAAGCCAGGAGACAGAGGGCGCCGGTCAGAGGGAGCCTCAGCGGAAAGATCGCGGCCGAAAGGAGTCCGACCGGTGAATGCACTGGACACCACCCCGGAAGCCACGCGGCACGCGCCGACGGTGCTCATCCGCGGAACCGGCCTGCTCGGCGCCAGCATCGGCCTGGGACTCTCTGCCCGCGGACATCGGGTGAGCCTCTCAGATCCTTCTGCCGTGGCGCAGGCCATCGCCGCGGACATCGGTGCCGGTACGGTGGCTGCCGAGTCGGACCGGGAACCGGAGATCGTCGTCGTCGCGGCGCCGCCGGAAGCGACCGCCGTGGAAGTGGCTGCGGCGCTGACCCGGTTCCCTGGTGCGATCGTGATGGATGTCGCCTCGGTCAAGGCAGAGATTCTGCGTGAGTTGTGGGAGCTGGTGGACGATTCGGAGCATCCTCTCACTGAGGAGGCCCTGGAGCGCTATGTGGGCACCCATCCGATGGCCGGACGGGAGCAGTCCGGACCGGTGGCGGCACGTGGTGAGCTGTTTACTGCGATGCCGTGGGTGATCGCCCCCGCCGAGGTCCGTGGTCGCAGGCTGCCGTCTGAGGCGGCGGTGGCCTGGGCCGAGGAGATCGCCCGGCGTCTGGGGGCGACGGTGCACTTCATGACACCTCAGGACCATGATGGGTCCGTGGCCCTGATCTCACACCTGCCGCAGATCGCCGCCTCCTTAGTGGCATCCCGGCTGCAGGGGGCGTCGGCGTCGGCATTGGAGCTGGCCGGCAACGGGCTGCGCGACGTCACCCGGATCGCCGCTTCGGATCCTAATCTCTGGGTGCAGATCCTGTCCTCGAACGCTGCGCCGATCACCGAGATCCTCTATGGGCTCCGCGATGACGTCGACCGGCTCATCCACACCCTCGAGAGCCCGCGTGCTCCGGGCGGTCAGGCGGATATCGCCCAGCTCATCGCGGAGGGCAACGCTGGCCGGGCGCGGGTGCCCGGTAAGCATGGCGGGCCGCCGCAGTCCTTCTCCCGGCTGACGGTGATCGTCGATGACAGGCCCGGCCAGATCGCTGCCGTGCTCAATGATGTGGCGACAGTGGGAGTCAACGTTGAGGACATGCGCATGGAGCATTCGGCAGGCCACCAGGTGGGTATGGTGGAACTGTCCGTGCTGCCCGGCAGGCGAGAGGAACTTGCTGAGGCGATGGCTGACTTCGGATGGAAGGTGATCCAGTCGTGACGAATCCTCGTTCGCAGTCTGCGGAGACGGCGGCTGCCGAGGCTGGGTCGGCCTCGGGTCACGGGCGCCTCGTCGTCGCCGTCGATGGTCCTTCCGGGTCTGGGAAGTCCAGTGTGTGCCGGGCTGCGGCCCGGCGGCTGGGTGCGGAGTACCTCGACACCGGGGCGATGTACCGTGCGGCGACCTGGTACTGCCTGGAGACCGGTGTCGACTTCGACGACGAATCGGCGGTGGCCGTGGCGGTGGAGGAGACTCCGCTCTCGCTGTCCACGGATCCTGACCATCAGAAGGTATGGGTGGGGGAATCGGATGTGACCCACGCGATCCGTGAATCGCGGATCTCTGAGGCCGTCTCTGCCGTGGCGACGAACCGGCAGGCCCGTTCTGTGCTGATCGCCGAGCAGCGGCGGCTGATCGATGCCGCCGGGTTCGTCATCGCTGAAGGCCGTGACATCACCACAGTGGTGGCCCCGGACGCCCAGGTCAGAGTGCTGTTGACGGCCTCCGCCGAGGCTCGGTTGGCCCGCCGGGGGGCCGAGCTTGGTGGGGGGCAGTCCGCGGAAGCGTTGCAGCGGCAGGTCATCGAACGTGATGTCAGAGATTCCGCAGCGGCGAACTTCACTGAGGCTGCCGACGGTGTGGCCGTGCTCGATTCCTCGGAGCTGAGTTTCGAGGAGACGGTGGATTCGCTGGTCGGCCGCATCGAATCGGTACAGTAGAGGATTCCCGGTCTGCGGGCCGCCGTCAGACCGACACCCCGGAACCATCAGGAGCTGCAGTGGCCCGATACGACGCACAGAGCCCCGAAAGCGCGGACGAGTACACCCCCAGTGGCGAGGATGACCGTCTGGCCGAGCGTCTTGCCGCCATCACCGATGATGAGGCCGAGGCACGTGCCGCCGCGCTGCGTGCCGGGCTCGAGGACTATGACCTCGAAGACGAGGACACCTATCTTCTCGAGACTGACGTCGAGGATGAGGACTTCATCCCGGAGGTGGCCGCACCGCCGGTGTTGGCGATCATCGGACGGCCCAATGTGGGCAAGTCGACGTTGGTCAACCGCATCATCCGCGCTCGTCAGGCTGTGGTGGAAGATGTGCCGGGGGTGACCCGTGACCGCGTCTCCTATGAGGCGGAGTGGAACGGCAAGGACTTCACCATCGTCGATACCGGCGGGTGGGAGCAGGACGCCAAGGGCATCCACAAGCGGGTGGCTGAGCAGGCGGAGATCGCCGTGGACGAGGCTGATGTGGTGGCTTTCGTCGTCGACGGGCTGGTCGGGGCGACCGCCGTGGACGAGGCGGTGGTAAAGATGCTGCGGCGCAAGCGCAAACCGGTGGTGCTGCTGGCCAATAAGGTGGAGACCGAAGCGCATATGGCTGAGGTGTATCCGCTGTGGAACTTGGGGCTGGGGGAGCCGTATCCGATCTCTGCGCTGCACGGTAACGGCACCGGTGACGTGCTGGATGCGGTGGTCAAGCTGCTGCCGGAGACCGCTCAGCACGGTGGGATGATCCCCATCGGCGGGCCGCGGCGGGTGGCGCTGATCGGCCGGCCGAATGTGGGCAAGTCCTCTCTGCTGAATAAATTGGCCGGGTCTGAGCGCGTGGTGGTCGACGACGTCGCCGGCACCACCCGTGACCCTGTGGACGAGTACATCGAACTCGGCGGCGAGACCTGGCGTTTCGTGGACACTGCCGGGGTGCGGCGGCGCCAGCATATGGCGCAGGGCTCGGAGTATTATGCGATGCTGCGCACCCAGCGGGCATTGGATAAGGCGGAGGTCGCCGTGGCGCTGCTAGCCGTGGATGAGCCGACTTCCGAGCAGGACGTGCGGATTCTGCAGATGGCTGTGGATTCCGGACGGGCTTTGGTGATCGCCTATAACAAATGGGATCTGCTCGACGAGGAGCGCAGGTACTACTTGGAGCGGGAGATCAACCGGGATCTGGGGCATGTCAGCTGGGCGCCGCGAGTGAACGTCTCGGCACGTACGGGGTGGCACAAGGACAAGCTGGCTCCTGCGTTGGACACCGCGCTGGAGAACTGGAGTCAGCGGATTCCCACCGGGCGGCTCAACGCGTTCCTGGGGGAGTTGGTAGCTGCGCATCCACACCCGGTGCGCGGGGGCAAGCAGCCGCGAATTCTCTTCGCCACCCAGCCGTCCTCCCGGCCGCCGAAGTTCGTGCTGTTCACCACCGGGTTCCTGGACCCGGGATACCGGCGGTTCATCATGCGGCGGCTACGCGAGACCTTCGACTTCACCGGTACGCCGATCGATATCAGCATGCGGGTGCGGGAGAAGCGGCGCCGGAAGAAGTGAGCTGACGGCTGAGGTTCCAATAGGGGCCGTCATGGGCTGCGCCGATGCGGCATCCATGGTCATCCTGAGGTAGACTCTTCCGGTGCCCGGGACGCGTTCCGGGTGTTTACGGGCTGTGGCGCAGTTTGGTAGCGCACACGACTGGGGGTCGTGGGGTCGCAGGTTCAAATCCTGTCAGCCCGACAGGACGAAAGCCCTGGATCGCTGCAATGACAGCGATCCAGGGCTTTTCTCGTGTGGACATGGGCCCGTCTGCTCGCCCGATGCGATAATCCCATCGCCCGCACCTGATACACCCTTGAGGCAGCCGATGGACGCCCAGCCGCGGATCGTGTCATCGAACACGGCGCAGGAACAGGCGGCGTGGAGAGGCATCGAGCACGGCGAACCGACTCTGGCAGTCGTCGATGAGGGACGTTTCGTCGGCTTGGTACTTCCTACGGCGTTGATGGAAGTGCTGCTGACTGAGCGCGTGCTGATCGCCTTCTTCGTCCCCGGAGTGCTGCTGGGCCTGTCTCTTGGGGCAGTGTCGCTGAGACCTCGTCGTCCGCTAATGGTTGATATGCAGAACATGATGCGCAAGGGTTGTGGGTATGTCACAGAAGAGAGACTGGACTGAGACTGGAACACCTGACCACGTGACGCCGATGGACCGCAGGGGAGTGCTGCTGGGTGCATCAGTAGCTGTCGCCTCAGCTGCGGCAGTGACCTCCGGCGTCGTCGCCGGATCTGCCGTCGCCTCGCCCCGCCCTGGAGAGCAGGGCTCGGACCGGCCGCAGAGCAACCCCGGCAACGCCCCTGACCACGCAGGGGTGGCCGGTGACGGTTCCGACGGAGATTTCCCCATGTCATGCCCGATGGGCAGGGACGGGTCTCACCGCGTGGAAGCACGTCAGAAGGCCGCTGCGGCCTCCGGAGGTGATCGCTGATGAGCGTCAACGTCACCTGGCGTGTCTCGCCGAACCACACAGTCGGCCGGGCAGGCGCCAGTATCGACCGGATCGTCATCCATTACATCGTCGGCACCCGAGCCGCCGCCGATGCGACCTTCGCCCAGACCTCATCTGGGGTCAGTGCCCACTACTCCATCGGTGAGGGCGAAGTCAGTCAGCACGTCTCTGAACAGAACACCGCATGGCACGCCGGACACCTGGCCACCAACCGACGCTCAGTAGGGATCGAGCATTCCGCAGACCAGGACCGTGCACCGGACTCCTGGACTATGGATACCTCAGTCCAGCTGTGCATCGAGATCTGCCGACGCTACGACCTCGACCCGCAGATCGCGATCATCCCGCACAACTCTGTCTCCGATACCCTGTGCCCGAACACCGTGGACTGGCAGGAGATCCGCCGTCGAGTCGCCGCGGGGCTGTGACTGACAGGACCCTACTACTGACCCGTCATGCCCCTCTCGAGACGATCATCATGGGCGTCATGAGAGGGGCATGACTCGCTCGACCTCCCGGCCAGCTCCGATGACGGACCTGAGGGGATGGTCTGTCATCCTAGGGTGAGGCTCGAGGAGGCAGACGTGATCAGTGAAGTGTTCGACGCCGTCGCGCAGAGGTGGACGAGCGAGGTCACCGCAGACCCCCAAGTGGTGCTGATCCTCGCCGCCGTAGCCTTGGCAGCCTCCTTCATCCCAGTGCTCGCGCGGCTCTTCTCCCAGACCGGAACGATCATCCACGAGATGGGTCACGTGCTGGCGGCGTGGCTCACCGGCCGCCGGGTCAGCGGCATCCGTGTCCACAGCGACACCTCCGGAGTCACCCTCAGCCGGGGCCGCCCCCGCGGGCTCGGTATGCTTCTCACCGCACTCGCCGGCTACCCCGCACCGGCCCTGCTGGCCTGGGGCCTCGCCGTCTCAGTTGGTACCGGCCACGCCGGAGCCGGGCTGACCCTCTACCAAGGACTGCTCATACTGGCTCTGCTGCTCAGCCGCAATGTCATCGGCGTCCTCTCCTGCGCGGCCTCGCTCCTCGCCACGGGACTGATCTGGTGGTACGGCTCAGAGGAAGTGATCGGCTACACCGTCGTCGTCCTTGCCGTGGTCTACGCGGTGGCTGCGGTGCGGGCGGTCATCGCGCTGATAGGTGTTCACGTCCGGGGGCGTGGCGCTGAGACCACCGACGCCGCCCTCGCCGCCGCAGCCACCTCGCTGCCGCGCACGCTCTGGCTGATCCTGCTCTTCCTCACCGTCTGCACTGTCTCCGCCGCCGCGCTGTGGGCCCTGACCTGAGAACCCGCGCTATCGCAGCACCACCGTCTTCACACCGTTGAGGAACACTCGCCCCTCACAGTGCCACCGCACAGCCTCCGAGAGCGCCTTGCACTCCGAATCCCGCCCTGCCGCCACCAGATCCTCCGGGCCGAAGGTGTGATCGACGTCCACAACTCGCTGGGAGATGATCGGACCCTCGTCGAGCTCGTCATTGACGTAGTGAGCGGTGGCCCCGACGGTCTTCACTCCGCGCTCAAAAGCCTGGTGGTACGGTTTCGCGCCCTTGAAAGACGGCAGGAACGAATGGTGGATATTGATCGCCCGGCCGGACAGCTGACGGGAGAGATCATCGGAGAGGACCTGCATATACCGGGCCAGCACCACCAGATCGACGTCGAAACGATCGATGAGTTCCAGCAGCTTCGCTTCGGCCTCCGGCTTCGTCTCCGGGGTGACCGGCACATGGAAGTACGGGATGCCGTGCCATTCGACCACCTGCCGGTGATCCGGGTGGTTCGAGACCACCATCGCGATATCGGCCGGCAGCTCACCCACCCGCGTGCGGTACAGCAGATCATTGAGGCAGTGCCCCGACTTCGACGCCATCACCAGCAGCCGCCGCCGCTGACCGTGGGCTGTCAGCTCCCAGCGGGCGCTGACCTCCGCGGCCAAGTCCTCCAGTGCAGCACGGATCGCCTGTTCGCGTGTACTCAGCTCAGCAGCCTCAGCATCAGCCTCAGTGTCACCGGAACCACCGATCCGGAAATGCACGCGCAGAAAGAAATGCTCCGTATGCGGGTCATCGAACTGCTTGAGCTCGACGATGTCCCCACCTTCGGCGGCAAGAACACCGGTCACCGCATGGACAAGCCCCGGGCGTTCCGGGCTGTCGAAGGTCAGCACCAGTTCCCGCGTCATCAGATCAGCTCCTCTGTGGCGAACTCCGCCATCGCATCGAGCAGCCACCGCACCATGTAGTCGGCGAACGACGCCCGGGGCAGAACCCGGAAGACCTCCTGCTGTGTACGGTGGATGATCACCGGCACCGGCCCGAGCAGCGTGGATGCCGCAGCCCCGACGGCGAACACCCGCGGATGAAGGTCCACATGGCACCCCTTCTCCAGCACCGCCCGGGCACTGGGTCCACTCAGCTCCAGGATCGTCCGGTTCCCCGAGAGATCCAGGATCTGACCAGGAAGCCCCTCGAGCGCACCCTCGAAGCTGCTCCCATCGACGAGGCCCGCCTGGCCGGTAGCCTCCACGGCGAGGAACTCATCCGGGGAGAGCCAGATGATGTGCCGGCCCTCGGAGTCCCCGGTCACCGTCTGAGCTGCCTGCGGGCCAGCTGGCAAAGCCACCCCCCACGCCTGGGCCGCCGCCTCAGCCGCGGGTGTTCCCGGCACGGCACGGATACCCAGTTGCAGGGCGAAGGGGATCTCTCGGAGCCTGACCCCGCGGGAACCCTCGACGTCGGCGGCGCGCATCTGCTCAGCCATATGGGCCGCAGGGGAGCGGCGCAGCTCGGACAACGAGGGCGCCGTCTGGTCGATAATCCTCTGCTCAGCCATCACGACGGGCTCCTTCCGGATCGAAGAGGACATGGGAGGTGATCTCGACGTCGACGAGCTGATCGCCGACCGGACTGCGGACCGTCTCACCGATACGGTTCCGGCCGTTCCACACCAGGGCCAGGCCGAACGGCCTGCCCAGCGCCGCCGAACGGTAGGACGAGGTGACGTGACCGAGCATCGGCACCGGAGCATCCTGCGGGGTCAGCGGCGTCTGTTCCGCCACCAGCTGGGCGCCCTCCGGCAGCAGGGTCTTCCCATCTACGGGCAGCACGCCCACCAGATGTTTGCGGTCCTCGCGCGCGGTATCCGGCCGCGAGTAGGATCGGCGCCCGATGAAGTCCTTGGTCTTCGAGACCGCCCACTCCATGCCCGCATCCTGCGGGGTGACCGTGCCGTCAGTGTCCTGCCCGACGATGATCAGTCCCTTCTCCGCTCGCAGCACATGCATCGTCTCCGTGCCGTAGGGAGTGATGTCGAAGGGCTCGCCAGCCTCAGCGATGAGCTCCCAAGCCGCCAGCCCGTAGTAGTTCGCCACATTGACTTCGAAGGCGAGCTCTCCGGAGAAGGACACCCGGCAGATGCGTGCGGGGATCCCATTGCTCAGCGTCGTCTCACGGAATGCCATGAATCCGAAGGCTTCGTTCGAGACATCCAGATCCGGTGCGATGCGGGCGATCACCTCCCGGGACTTCGGCCCGACCACCGCAACGGTGTTCCACTGCTCGGTCACCGAGGTGAAGACGACGTCGAGCTCCGGCCATTCAGTCTGATGCCACTCCTCGAGCCAATCCAGCACCTTCGCCGCACTACCGGATGTGGTGGTCATCAGAAACCGGTCCTCAGCGATCCGCAGGGTCACCCCGTCATCGAAGATCATCCCGTCCGGGGTACACATCAGGCCGTAACGGCCCTTGCCGACCGGCAGTTTGGCAAAGGCGTTGGTATAGATCCGGTTCAGGAACTCACCGGTATCGGTCCCGCGGATCTCGATCTTGCCCAGCGTGGAGACGTCCTGGAAGCCCACCGACTCCCGGGCGGCAGCACATTCGCGCAGCACGGCTGTCTCCATGTCCTCGCCCGCACGCGGGTAATACCGGGGACGCTTCCACTGGCCGACATCCTCGAAGACCGCTCCCTGAGACTCGTGCCAGGAGTGGATGTTCGTGATCCGGGCCGGATCGAAGAGCTCCCCGCGACGGCGCCCGGCCAGTGCGGCGAAGGCCACCGGCGTATACGGTGCGCGGAAGCCCGTCGTGCCGATCTCACCGGGGTGCTCGGCGCCGAGCACCGAGGCCAGCAGCCCCACAGTGTTCACCGCACTGGTCCGCCCCTGATCGTGGGCCGTGGAGATGGAGGTATAGCGTTTGACATGCTCGACCGAGTGCATCCCGGCCCCGACCGCACGCAGGGCATCGGCCACGGTCTGGTCGCGCTGGAAATCGACGAAATGCGTCGTCCACTCCGCCGGATCCTGGCTACCCGGCGCGCCGGTCAACCACAGCGGCCGGACCGGCCCGTAGCCCAGATCCGCGCGTGCTCCCTCAGCCGACGGTACCGCGGGGGTGGCCCCGGGATCGTCCTGGAACGCGTAGGCCTCGGCCGCCCGCCGGCCGGCCTCGGCGCCGGTGCGCAGGGCGGCATCGAGCGACCAAGTTCCCGCCATCGCGCCGACGCTCTGCTGGTGCGCCACCGGTGCCGAGGGGATGAAAGCAGCCAGTGACTCGTCCCAGCTCAGACTGCCCTGCCGTTGGCTGTGCAGATGCACCACAGGAGAGTGCCCTCCGGAGACCGCCAGCAGGTCTGCGGAGACCTGCTCACCGGAGCCGACCGGCACACCGTCAGCATCGAGGTGATGGACGGTCACCGCGGTCACACGGCCGCTGGCGGCATCACCGTCAGTGCCGGTGACAGCTGCGCCGAAGATCCCGCGGGCCCCGGTGGCCTGCAGGACATCGGCCGCCCGCTGGCTTGCGTCCGGGCGGGAGTCCACCACGGCCAGCGGCGGAACCCCGGCGTCAACGAGGTCCTCGACCAGGCTGTAGACGGCATCATTGGTGGTGGCGATGACGATCTGCTCGCCGGCCAGCGCTGCATAACGGTTGAGGTAGGTCCGTACGGATTCGGCGAGCATGATGCCGGGACGGTCGTTCTCGGCGAACATCAGCGGCCGTTCATGGGCGCCGGTGGCCAGGACCACCTCAGCCGCCCGGATGTGCCAGATGCGCTGACGGGAGACTCCGGGCCGTGCAGCAGCGGGCAGATGGTCGGTCCGGTTCTCGAGCGCCACCACATAGTTGGCGTCATAGCTGCCGAACGCAGTGGTCCGGGGCAGGTAGGTGAACTCCGCCGCCGCCCGGGCCTCTTCGATCGTCCGCTGTGCCCAGGCCACCGCATCGAGACCGTCGATGACCTCCCCACGGGTGCCCAGCAGCCACCCGCCGGGCATCGGCTGGTCATCGATCAGCATGGTCCGCGCCCCGGTCGCCGCAGCCTGGGCCGCGGCGGCGAGGCCGGCCGGCCCGGCACCGACGACGAGGACATCGGTGTGGACGTATTGACGGTCGTAGAGCGCGCCGTCTGGTTGGTCATCGAGGCGTCCGAGCCCCTGCAGCCACGAGGCCTCCAACCCGTCGACCAGGCTCACCGTCGTCGCTGGAAGCATGGACTCAGCGGGCTGGTCGGCGCTGCGCGGGGCGAGGTGGAGCAGCGCGTTGGGCTCCTCGACCCCGGCGGCCATGATCCCGCGCGGCCGCCCCAGATACAGGGACGGGCCGCAGCCCAGCTCACCGGAGGCGACCAGCGCGCTGGCGATGGTGTCTCCGGCCACGCCGGTGTGGGCCGCGCCGTCGAGGGTGAAGCTGAGAGAGGTGTTGCGGTCCACGCCGTATCCGGGGGACTGGTCGTCGCTGAGTCGGCTGGTCATCGCTGCTCTCCTTCCGGAGTCAGAAACTCATAGGTGACGGTGTCGCGGACGACGTCGAACCATTTGCGGCAGCCCGCCGAATGCTGCCAACGCTCGGCGAAGGCCCCGGCAGGATTGTCGCGGTAGAACAGGAACTGGGCCCACGCGGCGTCGTCGAGGCTCTGTGGATCCTGCGGGTAGGCGACATCGGCCTGCCCTCCGTAGTGGAATTCGACTTCGTCGCGAGGTCCGCAGTGCGGACACGTGATGAGCAGCATGGTCTTCTCCTATACCTGCGCCGGTGAGGTCAGTGCGCGACGGCGGCGGCGCCGTGTTCGTCGATCAGATGCCCGGTCTCGAAACGTTCCAGCACGAAGGGCGCATTGAGCGGATGGGGTTGCCCGGTGGCGATCGTGTGGGCGAAGGTCAGCCCGGAGGCGGGGGTGCCTTTGAACCCCCCGGTGCCCCAGCCGCAGTTCACGTAGAGACCGGTGACCTCAGTGGGGGAGATGATCGGGGAGGCATCCGGGGTCGTGTCCACGATGCCGCCCCAGGTGCGGATGAGGTGGGCTCGGGCGAAGAGCGGGAAGAGCTCCACGGCGGCGGCCATCTGGTCCTCGATGACGTGGAAGCCGCCACGCTGTCCAAACCCGTTGTAGGAATCCACCCCGGCACCCATGACCAGTTCACCCTTATGCGCCTGTGAGACATAGACGTGCACATGGTTGGACATGACCACAGTGGGGTGTACCGGTTCGAAGAGCTCTGAGACGAGAGCCTGCAGCGGGTGGGACTGGATGGGCAGGCGGATACCGGCCATCTCGGCGACCTGGGAGGAGCGGCCGGCTGCCGCCATGCCGACGGTCTCAGTGTGGATGAGCCCGGAGCTGGTCTCCACGCCGGTCACCCGGTCTCCGTCCTTGACGAAGCCGGTGACCTCGCAGTTCTGGATGATGTCGACGCCCATCTCATCGCACCGCCGCGCCAGTGCCCAGGCCACGTGATCATGCTTGGCGATGCCGGCCCGCGGCTGGTAGGTGGCTCCCATGACGGGGTAGCGGATGTCGTCGTCGATGTTGATGATCGGGCAGATCTCCTTGACCTGCTCGGGGTCGAGGAACTCTGCATCCACACCGTTGAGGTAGTTGGCGTTGACTCGACGCCGGGAGTCACGCACATCCTGCAGGGTATGGGCGAGGTTGAGTACCCCGCGCTGGGAGAACAGGAAATCGTAGTCGAGTTCCGCGGGGAGCTCCTCCCAGAGCTTCAACGATTTCTCGTAGATCGCCGCGGATTCGTCCCAGAGGTAGTTCGAACGGATGATCGCGGTGTTACGCGCCATGTTCCCGCCGGCCAACCAGCCCTTCTCCAGCACCGCGACATCGGTGATGCCGTAGCGGGACGCCAGATAGTACGCCGTGGCCAGGCCGTGGCCGCCACCACCGACGATGACGACGTCGTAGCTGGATTTCGGCTCGGGGTTTCGCCAGAGGAAGTCTGGATGTGGGGGGAGCATCTCTGCCATGGTCAGACTCCGTGTGATCGTCGACTGCAGTGTGGTGCGCCTCAGCGCAGATGATCAAGTGAGCTACAACTGATATATCACTAGTGCGCTAGAGTCTAGGGGTACTGATATCTCCCTGACAAGAGCTCCCAGAGATGACCTGCCGAGGAGGCTGGCCGATGACGACCTCCGTCGAATCCCCTGATGCGCACCCGGAGTCGATGGCCGATCATGCCTATCGCCTGCTGCGCCAGCAGCTCGTCCTGCTCGATATCGCCCCCGGTGCCCCCATCGCCGAGAACCGACTGGCGGCAGAGCTGGGAGTGGGGCGGACTCCGTTGCGTGAAGCGCTCAAGCGCCTTGAGGCGGACCACCTGGTCGTGACCTTCTCACGCCGGGGCACCTTCGCCACCAACGTCGACATCACTGAACTGTCCGGGATCTCGGAGATGCGACAGGCGCTGGTGCCGCTGGCCGCCCGCAAGGCCGCCCAGCAGCGTGGCGGGTCCGTACGTGGCGCGCTGGCCGAGGAGGTGCAGCGGCTCACCGCCCTTGAGTCAGACTCTGACATCGACGCCCGTCAGCTGCTCGAGGGCGACCTGCGGATTCATCGACTCATCAGCCGAGCCTCAGAGAACCTGTACCTGGAGGAGACTCTGGTGCGCCTGGACAGCCTGGTCACCCGCATGTGGTGCGCCATGCTTGACCGCATTCCGCCGATGGATGAGCACGTCATGGAGCATGTCGCACTCATCGAGGCAGTGCTGGGCGGAGAGGCTGAACGCGCCGAAGAGCTGGCGGCGGGACATGTCGCGCACTTCGATCGTGTGGTCCGTGCCGTGGTGTGATCTCAGAGTGATCGGGCAGAGGACTTCGGTTCATGAGACATTGCTGGTGCTGATGATGATCAGCACCAGCAGGCGGCTGTTGGCTAGGGCGTGTCTCCTATGTGCGTAGGCAGGCGATGATGGCGCAGAGGACTACTC
>NZ_JAVKGR010000021.1:0-30524 GCF_031470965.1 Nesterenkonia aerolata
TCACCCGAGCACGAGCCAGCCTGAACGAACAGGCAAACCAAAACTGAGACGGACCCCTCGCAGGTCAGCGGCACCTCAGCACAGCGGAGGATGCCACCCCGGATACCGCCCTGAAAGAGCCGGGAATCAGCCCTGTTCGCCGCCGTCGGCCTGCTGCTTGGCGACCTCGGCGTGGACCTCGTCCATGTTCAACCCCTTGACCGCTGAGACGACCTCCTCCAGCTGCTGCGCGTTGAGCGCGCCGGGCTGGGAGAAGACCAGGACCTTCTCACGGAAGGCCATCAGCGTGGGGATGGAGGTGATGTTCGCCGCGGCGGCGAGTTCCTGTTCGGCCTCAGTGTCCACCTTGGCGAAGGTGACGTCACTGTGCTGCGCGGAGACCTCCTCGTAGACCGGAGCGAAGCTCTTGCAGGGTCCGCACCAGTCGGCCCAGAAGTCCACAAAGAGGATGTCGTTGTCCTCCAGCGCCTGCTGGAAGCCTTCGGCTGTCAGATCAGTAGTAGCCATGACGGCAACACTACGCCAGCAGCCCCGCGGCGCTGAATCACAGACCGTGCTGATCAGCGCTCGGCTTAAGAGGCTGCTCGCATCACGGCCTCACCCGCAGTCCAGGTGTGGCGTCATGCTCCCGACGGATCGAGGGACAACTTGCAGTCACAGAACGAGGGATTTCCGGGCTCAGAGGAGCTGACGGTGACTGAAAAGGGGACGCGGATTTCTCCGATCCGCGACAGCACTCCTCGTGAGACGACTCAGGGCCCGGAACTGTCGTTCCGGGCCCTGAGTGAGCGGTTGAACTGCTCAAGTGATGCGGTGGCAGATGAGGGATTCGAACCCCCGTAGGCAATGCCAGCTGATTTACAGTCAGCCCCCTTTGGCCGCTCGGGTAATCTGCCGCAGGAACCATGACCGAGCTGCGGCGAACCAGAAATCCGCCCAGCCCTGTCAGGCACCCGACAACTTTACCCGAAGTCCCCGAGCTTTTTCGAATCCGCGGAGCAGCTGGCCGGGATATCATGCCCAAGACCACAGCTGCCCCCGGTACTCCCTCCGCCAGGCCGGGATGAGGCGGGGCAGGACATCAGGCGCGAAGGAGCACCAGTGCAGGATCTCGACGCCGAGAGCTTAGCCAAGACGCTGACCGAACGAAGTCCTGCAGGCATCGCCGAAGAGGTGCGCGAGCTCATCGTCGCCGGCACGCTCACCGCCGGGATGCGGCTTCCCACCGTGCGCGATGTCGCCGCCGAGCTGGGCATGAGCGTGGGAAGCGTAGCATCGGCCTACGGCCTGCTGCGCGAAGGGGGACTCGTCGAGACCCGCCGCCGCGGAGGGACCCGGATCGTCGAGGGCGGGCACCTGGGCCCACGCTTCTCCGGATGGTCCGAGGTGGACCTGCTGCGCTGCGCCCCCGACCCTCACCTGCTCCCCAGCGCCGAAGATGCCCTACTGCGCGCGGTGAAGCAGCACGACGTCAATACGTGGAGCCGCGAGCACATCATCACGGACCTCGCCCGTGAGCTCAGTGCGCGGCTGACCGACCTGCCCCGCAGCTTCGCCGCCGTCTCCTCCGGCGCCGAAGGGCTGTGGCTGGCCACACGAGCGACCGCCGAACAGGGTGCCACACTCGCCGTCGCCGAACCGGCTTCACCGGGATACCTCGCCGTCTTAGAGTCCCTGGGACTGCATACTCTGGCAGTGACCTGTGACGAGGAGGGCCCCCGCCCGGAGGATCTGGAGCAAGCCCTGGACGGCGGCGCCGCCGTCTTCGTCCACTGCCCCGGCGGAGCCTTCAGCGACAGGGGCACGCTCAGCGCCGAGCGTGCGCTGGCGCTGGAGAAGGTGCTGGAGCGGCATCCGGACACGCTGATCATCGAGGACGATCCGCTCGGGCCGGTCTCGGAGTACCAGCAGGGCCACTCCCTCGACGTGTTGTTCCCCGAGCAGACACTGCGCGTTCTGGGCTTCGACCGCGCAATGGGAATCGATGTCCGCACCTCGGTGCTGGCCGGGCCGAAAGCTCTGATCGACCGCTGCCTGATGCACCGCTCCGGGGGCGTGGCCTCGAACAGCCGACTGCTACAGCACGCACTGGCGCATATGCTGCGTGATCCGCAGGTCACCCACCGGCTGCAGTCAGCGCGCACCCACTACGCCCTGCGGCGGCGACTGGCGCTGGACACCTTCGCCGAGGCAGGGCTGACCGTACGCAGCGGACCGGCAAGCTGGGCACTCTGGGTGGAGGTGAGCGACGAACGTGCCGCGGCACTGGCTCTGGCAGGCAGGGGGGTCGTCGTCGACGTGGGTGCCGGAAGCATGATCAGCCAACAGAGGCCCGGGATGCTGCGGCTGTCGATCGCGCAGCTGCCGGAAGACCCGTCACTGCTCCGGGAGCTGGCTCGTCTCGTCGCCGATGCAGCCTCCGGCCAGCTGGAGGACGTCACCTTCCTCTGAAGTCGCGCGGTGCTGATGAGCTGATGTGCAGAGGATCGCCACGTATCCCCGCACCTGGATCGGCACGCTGCCACTCTGCTCAGGCGGCCAGCAGTGCTCGGTCCAGATCCTCGATGAGGTCTTCGACGTCCTCGATACCCACGGAGAGCCGCAGCAGATCCGCCGGAGGTGCCTGGGGTGTGCCGCGGGTCGAGCCGTGGGTCATCGTCGCCGGATGACTGATGAGCGACTCCACTCCCCCGAGGCTCACCGAGAGGCCGAAGACGCCGGTGGACTCCGCAACCCGACGCGCTGCGGCCTCACCGCCGACCACGGCGAAGGAGACCAGTCCCCCGAATCCGGACATCTGCCGTGCGGCGATCTCATGGCCGGGGTGATCGGCCAGGCCGGGATACAGCACCCGGGCGATCCGCCGGTGCCCGGTGAGCCATTCGGCCACGGCCCTGGCGTTCTCGCAGTGCTGACGGATCCGCACGCCCAGCGTCTTCAGCCCGCGTGCAGTGAGGAAGGCGTCCTGCGGCCCGGCCACCGCACCGGCGGCGAACTGCTGGTAGCCCAGCAGATCCCCCAGCGGCTCGCCCTCCCACACGGCCTCACCGGTGACCAGTGCCCCGCCCAGAACATCGGAGTGTCCGCCGATGTACTTGGTCGTCGAATGCACCACCACGTCAGCGCCCAGCGCCAGGGGCGTCTGCAGTGCCGGGGAGGCGAAGGTGTTGTCCACCGCCAGCAGGGCTCCGTGCGCGTGCGCCGCCTCAGCCCAGCGTGCGATGTCCACGACGCTGAGCAGCGGGTTCGTGGGAGTCTCCAACCAGACGAGCTTCGCCGCGTCATCCTCAAGGGCCGCCCGCAGCGCCGTCTCGTCCTGCGGATTGACGAAGACCGTCTCCACACCCCACCGGGAGTACAGCACCGAGAGCAGCCGGTGGGTTCCGCCGTAGGTCTCGGCGGCGGCCAGCACGGTATCGCCCGGGCGCAGCACCGCCCGCAGCAGCGCGTCCTCGGCGGCGATCCCGGAGGCGAAGGCGAAACCGCGGGCACCGCCCTCCAGCGCGGCCAGCTGGGTCTCGAGACCACTGCGGGTGGGGTTCGCCCCGCGGGAGTACTCATATCCCGTGTAGAAGGTGTCCACTCCGGGCTGCGTGAACGTGGAGGTCTGGTAGATGGGCGGAACCACGGCGCCGGTCAGGCCGCAGGGTTCCTGCCCGGCGTGGACCGCCGAGGTGCGGAATCCCGGGCGGACGACGTCGAGGCCGAGGTCAGGGAGCGTCGTCATGCGCGGACTCCTTCCAGGATGCGCAGTTCGTCACGGACGTCGAATCCGCTGCCCTGCTGCGCGGTCTGCCAGCCGGGCCCCTCCTGGGGCCTGTGCTCCTCCTGGGGTCTGTGCCCGAGCGCCGCCTCGAGGGAGGAGGCGAGGTCAGCCCAGATGTCCTCGACGTCCTCCCGTCCGACCGCCAACCGCACCGTCTGCTCGGTGATCGCACCGGCGGCGCGCAGCTCCTCGCTGAGCCGGCAATGCGTCATCGACGCCGGATGACAGGCCAGGGTCCGCGCATCACCGAGGTTCGCGGCGAGCTTGACCAGGGTCAGGGAGTCGAAGAACCGCTCGACGTCGGCGCGCTCCGGCAGCTCGAAGGACAGCACGGCACCGGCACCGCGGGGAAAGTCTCGCTGGGCGATGGCCGCATCCTGAGACGCGGGCAGGCTGGGATGCCGGACCGTCTCCACCGCGAGGTGCCGCTCGAGCCGCCGGGCCAGCTCCTCGGTGGAACGGCAGTGGCGCTCCATCCGGACGTCGAGGGTCTCGATGCCCTCCAGCAGCTGCTGGGCATTCCAGGGCGCCAGCGTGGGGCCGAGATCGTTGAGCAGCTGGGCGCGGATCAGGTGCAGCAGCGCACCGTGGTCCCCGTGGGCCGCCACCAGTGACCGGCCTCCGAAGCGGCGGCGGGCCGTAGTGAGCTGGAGCCAGCGCTGCGGGTCGGCCGAGGGCGTAAACCGGCCGGTGTCGACGATAGCTCCTCCCAGGACGGTACCGCCGCCGGAGAGGTACTTGGTGGCGGAATGCACCACCAGGTCGGCACCGAGCTGACCCGGACGCAGCAGGTGCGGGCTGGCCAGCGTGTTGTCCACGACCAGCGGCAGCTGGGCACTGTGGGCGATCTCTGCCAGCGCCGGGATGTCCGGGAGGTCGGCGTGTGGGTTGCCGATGGACTCCACCAGCAGCGCCCGGGTGCGGAAGGTGATCGCCTGCCGCCAGCTCTGCGGATGATGCGGGTCCACCCAGGTGACCTCGATGCCGGCTTCGGCCAGAGTGTCGTTGAGCAGGTCTGCGGTACCCCCGTAGATGCGCTCAGAGGCGACGATATGACCGGCGGAGACCCCCGGGTCGGGTTCGCCGTCGGGAGATTGCCCGGACCGGCCCGCCAGGGCCAGCAGCGTGAGGCTCAGCGCGGCCTGCCCAGAGGCTGTGGCTACCGCGCCGACGCCGCCTTCCAACGCAGCGATGCGCCGTTCGAACAGGGCCACTGTGGGATTGCCCGTCCGCGAGTAGGTCAGCCCCGGACTGCGCTGGGCGAAGCGCTCCCGGGCCTCGGCCAGAGTGGCGAACTCATAGGCCGCGCTCAGGTGCACCGGGGCCACCACGGGGGTTCCGGCCGGCTCAGCGCCGGTGCCCGCATGGATCTTCGCCGTGGCCCCGGAATCACGGTGGAGCGTGTGCTGCCCCGGCGTGTTCGGGGAGGCAGGCCCCGCTGAAGACCTCGGTGATGAATGGGATGTGGAATGCGGGTCAGCCATCACTGGACCCCCTCCTTCGAGTGGGGGCGCAGGGGCCCGTCACCAGTGTTCCGGGCCCGCCGAGAGCGCCATGCTTACCACGTGCGGTGTGCACGCAGCCGGATCGTCATCTGGGGCACCCCGCCACAGCGAGAGGGTTGCCGACCGGTCGGCCAGAGCCTTGGAGACCGGTGCTCGTGATCCTTAGACCGTCACACTACCACCGAATCATGAACATTGACAGCACATGAGGGGCAGAGTGTTCATCTCTTGGGAGCGCGATGGAGGTCAGCGGAAGAGCTGCGCGGTGGCCAGCTGCGCGCCCTCGGCCAGGCTTTCCAGCTTCGCCTGGGCGATCTGCGGATGGATGCGCCCGCCGAGGCCACAGTCGGTGGAGGCGATGACGTTCTCCCGCCCCACCCGCTCGGCGAAACGGATGATCCGCTGGGCCACCAGCTCCGGATGCTCGACGACGTTCGTCGCATGGGAGACGATGCCCGGCAGAATGACCTTCCCCTCGGGCAGCTCGACGTCGTCGAAGACGGTGAACTCATGCTCGTGCCGGACGTTGGCGGCCTCGAAGGAGTAGTACTTCGCGTCGATCTGCAGCATGAGATCCACGATGTGCCGGAACTCGATATCCGTGGTGTGGGGGCCGTGCCAGGAGCCCCAGCACAGGTGGAAGCGGACCTGTTCCTGCGGGAGGCCGCGCAGAGCGTAGTTGATGGCCTCGACGCGCAGCTGGGTGAAGCGCCGATAGTCCTCGATGCTGGGCTCCGGGGTGATCTGGTCCCAGTTCTCGGCGATCGAGGGATCGTCGATCTGCAGGATCAGCCCGGCGTCGATGATGGCCCGATACTCTTCCCGCAGCACCTCGGCCCAAGCGTAGAGGTGTGCCTCCTCGTCCCGGTAGTGCCGGTCGGCGATGCGCGCACCAGAGCCTGGCGCGATCGAGGTCATGAATCCGGTCTCCAGTCCGGCGGCGTCGAGACCGGCCCGGAAGTTCGCGATGTCTGAGGCGATCTGCTCCTGCCCCGTATAGGCCAATTCGCCCACAGTGGCGGGGAACGGGGTGGCGGTGTTGCCGGTGCCGATGCCGGATTCCGGGTCCTGATAGGCCTGCTGGAACCGCACCCAGTCCCGGCGGTTCGGGAAGCTGGTCAGCTGGATCTCACCGGGGGACGATTCGACGTTCGGCTGGCTGAAGATGTCCTCTCCGGTGACCTCCAGACCTTCCACGCGCTGGAAGATATAGGACCACCAGGCGCCGTAGTCGGTGGCTTGGCTCATCGCTTTGCCGTACTCGCCGTCGCCGGGAACCGTGATGCCTGCCGCCTGCTGCCGGGCGACGATGTCGGCGACGGCGGCGGAGAGGCGCTGCTCGAACTCCTCGGTACGGATCAGGGTGAGGCCGTCGTCGGCGAACTCCCGGGCAGCATTGGCGGCGATCAGCTCCTCGGTGCGGGGCAGCGAACCGGCATGGGTGACCAGGATCTGCTCAGTGGGGTCGGGGGTCTGCGGCATAGTGGAGCCTCCTTCGTGGCACATGTTCGGTCTATGTGATCGGCGTTGAAATTTATGTTCAACTGTTTGTCAGTTGTATCACGCCGGTGCACCGCAAGGCACCCGCCAGTCCGCCTTCCGCGAAGAACCCAGGAGCCGTCGAGGCTCGCGCCATAGACTGGGGCGCAGGAGCTGACCACACCGACGACGGCACCTCGGCGGCGAAATCCGCCGTCCGCCTCGCCGTCTCCCTGACTTCACGAGGAGGATCCCTATGGCCAAGGACTCAAGCTTCGACATCGTCTCCACTGTGGATAAGCAGGAGGTCGCCAATGCGCTGAACCAGGCGCAGAAGGAGATCGCCCAGCGCTACGACTTCAAAGGGGTCGGGGCGGAGATCGACTTCTCCGGAGAGAAGATCCTGATGCGCGCCAACTCTGAGGAGCGGGTCAAAGCGGTGGCGGACGTCTTCGGTTCGAAGCTGATCAAACGCGGGATTTCCCTGAAGGCGTTCGATTCCGGCGAACCCTACGCCTCCGGCAAGGAATACCGCATCGAGGGCCTGATCAAGGAGGGGATCGATCAGCCGACGGCGAAGAAGATCTCCAAGATCATCCGTGACGAGGGGCCCAAGTCGGTCAAGGCCACCATCCAGGGTGATGAGCTGCGCGTGACCTCGAAGTCCCGGGATAATCTGCAGTCGGTGATCGCCCTGCTCAAGGACTTCGACGACGCCGCCCTGCAGTTCGTGAACATGCGATGAGGAGGCCCCAGTGAGCCATCACAACGGACGACTACGGACCATCGGGCTGCTCTCGCTGCTCTTCGGGCTGCTGCTGGCCATCGGCGCGATCCTGGCCTACTCCTCCGGAAACTCCTTCTTCCTGGTCCTCTTCGCCGGCATCGGCCTGGTCTCAGTGGCCTACAGCTACTGGAACTCGGACAAGATCGCCCTGCGTGCGATGAAGGCCTACCCGGTCTCCCGGGAACAGGCCCCGGCGCTCTACACGATGGTCGAGGAACTCGCGCAGCGGGCCCAGCAGCCGGTGCCGCGCATCTACATCGCCCCTTCCCCGACGCCCAACGCCTTCGCCACCGGCCGCAACCCGGAGAACGGGGTGGTGTGCTTCACCGAGGGGATCCTGAATCTGCTCAATGAGCGGGAGCTGCGCGGGGTGACCGGTCACGAGCTGATGCACGTCTACAACCGGGACATCCTGATCTCCTCCGTGGCCGCCGCCGTCGCGGGGATCCTGACCACGGTCAGCCAGTTCTTCCTGCTCTTCGGCATGGGCCGCGGTGGCAACAACAACGGCGGCGGGAACCCGCTGGCGCTCATCGGCTCACTGGTGGCGGTGCTGCTGATGCCGCTGGCCGCCGGTCTGATCCAGATGGCAATCAGCCGCACCCGGGAGTACGACGCCGACTCCGACGGTGCTCAGCTCACCGGTGATCCGCTGGCGCTGGCCTCGGCGCTGCACAAGCTCGCCGGCGGCATCGAGCGGCAGCCGATGGCGGAGGACCCGAAGCATGACGCGCACGCGCACATGATGATCGCCAACCCCTTCGGCGCCCGCGCGAAGCAGCTGTTCTCAACCCATCCCCCGATGCCCGAGCGCATCCGGCGGCTCGAGGACATGGCCGGCTACCGCGACCCCGGGGCGCAGGGCTGAAAGAGTCCCGCCCACACACATCGAGTCCCCGATTCCTGCAGCGTGTCGGGCCAAAAACGGCCTGAACTGCTGCGGGAATCGGGGACTCGATGCAGTTCGGGGCGGCGTTCAGCCGAGATCGCGGTCGAGCTGGCGGGAGATGCGGACCATCTCGTCACGCGGCACGACCTTCACCCGCTCACGCTCCACCGGGCCCTTCGAGGTCGCCTCGGAACCGAGGCCGACCTCGTGCTGGTCCAGCTGCAGCCAGCCCTCCCAGGTGGTGTACTCCACTCCGCGGGACTCCAACAGCTCGATGATCGACTGCTCCTCCGGCGATGCCGCCGGCGGCAGCTGATGGATGTCCTCCAGCAGGCAGCCCACCGTCTCCAGCGCATCACCCTTGGTGTGGCCGATCAGCCCCACCGGGCCGCGCTTGATCCACCCGGTGGCGTAGGTGCCGGGCATATGGGCGCCGTCGTCGCCGATGACGCGACCGGCCTCGTTGACGATCACTCCTCGGCGGGAATCGAAGGGCACGCCGGAGACCTCAGAGCCGAAGTACCCGATCGCCCGGTAGACCGCCTGGCACTCATAGTCGATGTACTCACCGGTGCCGGAGACCCCGCCGGAGCCGTCGAGCTCCATCCGCTCGAAACGCACCCCGGCGACCTTTCCGGCCTGCTCACCGCTGCCCTCCAGGATCTCCACCGGCTGGTGCAGGAAGTGCATGTGCAGCCTCCGGGAGGCCTCCTCAGTGCGCTCCTCCTGCTCCACCAGCCAGTTGGTCAACGTGTTGACCATGGTCTTGACCTGGTTATTGGTGCGGATGGACTCGTCTGAGGCCTCGTCGAACTCGAAATCCTCCTCGTAGAGGACGATGTCGACGTCCTGGGAGTGCGCCAGCTCGCGCAGCTCCAACGGCGTGAACTTCACCTGCGCGGGACCGCGCCGGCCGAAGACGTGCACATCATTGACCGGCGAAGCCGCCAGCCCCTCGTACACGTTGTCCGGGATCTCCGTGGTCAGCATGGACTCGGCGTGCTTGGCCAGCACCCGGGCCACATCCAGGGCCACATTTCCGTTGCCGATGACAGCGACCTTCTCGGCCTCCAGCGGCCAGTCGCGCGGGTAATCGGGGTGGCCGTCATACCAGGAGACGAAATCGGCCGCGCCGAAGGAGCCCTCGAGCTCGATACCCGGGATGTCCAGCTCGGCGTCGCGGATCGCGCCGGTGGCATAGATGACGGCGTCGTAGTGGTGCCGCAGGTCCTCCAAGGTCAGATCCGAGCCGACGTCGACGTTGCCGAGCAGACGGATGTCTCCGCGGTCCATCACCTTATGCAGCGCCTTGACGATGCCCTTGATACGCGGGTGGTCCGGTGCCACGCCGTACCGGATCAGGCCGAAGGGCGCCGGATAGCGGTCGAAGAGGTCGATGCTGAACGTGTGCTCACTCTTGTCCTGGGATTTGGCCAGGATGTCCGCCGCATAGACACCGGCCGGCCCGGCGCCGATGATCGCGACACGGAGGGGCCGGGCAGGAGCATTGTCAGACACGGTGAGGATCGTCCTTCCACTGAGGCAGCGCGATACGAGCGAATTTCCACAGAACAGTATGCCGTATTGGTCAACGCCGCCCCGACCAGGCCTGTTCCTCAGGTTGCCGACATCACACCCGCGCAGAGCCGATACCGGCCCACCCCGGCTGCTGGCTCATAGAATGGGCACTATGTCGGAGATGTTCCTCGAGAAGTTCCAGCAGCTGGTATCCACCCACCTCGACGACCGATGGTCACCCCAGGAGGGCTTCACCCGGGAGGAGCTCGACGAGCAGCTCGCCGCTTCCGCCCTGCCGCAGGGGACGCAGCTGCCGCTGGTGCTCGATGAGTTCTACCGGGCGCTGGGCCGCTGCGAAGAGATCCTGGAGGCCCATCACTTCTTCTTCGACGCCGATGAGCTCGAGATCGAAGACGGCCACCTGATCTTCCTCGAAGACGAGGAGGAGACCTGGGTATGGGGTGTGCCGGTGGAAGACCTCGACGTCCCGGACCCGCTGATCCGCCGTCGCAGCACCACTGACGGCACCTGGACCCCTGAGGATGCCACGGTCAGCGAGTTCATCTTCGACCTCCTCGAGTTCTCCTTCGAGGAGGAATGATGGCCGGAGACCGCGCCGCCGGTTCTGCGGAGGCCACTCCGCGCCCACCGCAGAATCCCAGCTACCGAGAGCCGATGCGCGACGCCGCCGGGCTGCCGCTCTGGCGCTCCCATGAACCAGACGACTACGTCTGCCCGTTCTGCCGTCTGGCCGCTGGGGACGTCTCCGATCCGCAGAACCGCTGCGAGCTCAGCGATCTTGTCTACCAGGATGAGGACCTGCTGGTGTTCATCGCCGCCGATGGGTTCGGCCCCCATGCCGGACACGCGATGATCACTCCGGTGGCGCATCGCGAGGCGCTCTACGACCTCGACGATGACCTGCTGACGAAGATCACCCTGATGTCCCGTGACCTCGCCCTGGCGATCCGTCTGGCGTGGTCTCCGGAGGGCACGTCAGTCCGTCAGCACAATGAGCCCGCCGGCAACCAGCACGTCTGGCACTATCACCTGCACGTGTTCCCGCGATACAGCGATGACATGCTCTACCGGCAGCTGCGCTCACCGCTGGAGGTGGCGCGGCGGGCAGCCTACGCTCAACAGCTGCGCGCGGCCCTGCTTCAGGTGCTCAGCCGGAGGCATTCGGCCGCGGACTGAGCCGGACACACCGGACAGCCTGGTCAGCCCAAAATTCTGGTCAGCGCAGAACTCTGGCTCATTCAGGATTCGCGGTCGACGACGGCGTCGGCGAAGGCGATCAGCGCGGACTTCACCGTCGACTCCGGCAGCCCTGAGACAGCCTGCTTGGCCTGCTCCGCCCAGTCGCGGGCGACCTGCCAGGAACGCTGCGCGGCAGGATGAGCGCCGAGAGCCGCCACCGCCTCCGCCAGGGCGTCGTCAGAACTGAGGTCACCATCGACCAGGGCAAGGGTCTGCACGGCGTGCTCGTCACCGGAGGCCGCCGCCTCGCGCAGCAGCAGCACCGGCAGCGTCGGCACACCTTCGCGCAGGTCAGTGCCCGGGGTCTTCCCCGAGGTGCCGGCGTCGGCGGTCAGGTCGATGACGTCATCGGCGAGCTGGAACGCCACACCCACCGCCTCACCGTAGGCCTCGACCATCTGCACAGTCTGCTCCGCACAACCGCCGAAGTGGGCACCGAGCCGGGCCGCCGCCGCCAGCAATGAGCCGGTCTTATCGGCGATGACCTGCAGATAGTGCCGGTGCGGATCCTCGCCGTCCTGCGGGCCGACGGTCTCATGGAGCTGGCCGAGGACCAGCCGTTCAAAAGTCTCGGACTGCACCCGAGTACCCTCCAGCCCGAGGGTCGCCATCTGCTGGGAAGCTCGGGCCAGGATCATGTCACCGGTGAGGATCGCCACCGAGTTGCCCCAGATCTCATGCGCGGCAGGCGCCCCGCGGCGCACCGGCGCGGAGTCCATGACGTCGTCATGGTAGAGCGTGGCCAGGTGCGTCATCTCCATCACCGCGGCGGCCTGGCGGACGCTGGCGTCCGGTCCGTCACCGAGCAGTGAGGTCAGCACGGTCAGCAGGGGGCGGACGCGCTTGCCCCCGGCCTCCGCCAGATGCCGGGCAGCGGAGTTGGTGAGCTCATCAGCACTGGAGAGCCCGGCGAGCAGGCGCTGTTCCACGTCGGCGAGCGCGTGCACCACCGCAGGGGCGATCTCGGCGTCCTCAGCGAGGACGTCGAACCCGGCGGGCAAGCTCAGCGACGGCGTGGGGGCGGCTGCGTCAGTCATCGTCACCAGCCTACCGAGCTTCCGCAGCCGATGCGGCGGGCTTGAGCCCATAGTGGATGGCGACGATGCCCCCGGTCAGGTTCCGGTACCTGATCTGCTCGAAACCAGCCTGGGCGATATCGGCGGCGAGCTCGTCCTGGTTCGGCCAGGCCCGGATGGATTCGGCCAGGTAGACATAGGCCTCCGGGTTGGAGGAGACCACCCGGGCCGCAGCCGGAAGAGCACGCATCAAGTATTCGTTGTAGACCACGTTGAACGGGCGGAACGTGGGGTCCGAGAACTCCATGACGGCCAGCCGTCCGCCCGGGGCGGTGACGCGGAACATCTCCTCCAGCGCACGGCGGTGGTCGACGATGTTGCGCAGGCCGAAGGAGATGGTCACCGCGTCGAAGCTGGCGTCCTCGAAGGGCAGCTCCATGGCATCACCCTGGACGAAGGTCATATCCGGGCGACGGCGACGGCCGACCTCAAGCATTCCCGTGGAGAAATCGCAGGCCACAGCCTCGACCCCGGCGTCGTGGAACGGTTCGGTGGAGGTGCCGGTGCCGGCGGCGAGATCGAGCAGCCGCTCGCCCGGTGCCATGTTCAGCGCCTCGATCAGGCGTCTGCGCCACAGGCGGCTCTGCCCGAGGGAGAGGACGTCGTTGGAGAGGTCGTAGCGTTCGGCGACCTCGTCGAACATGGACGCGACCTCCTGAGGGTCCTTGTCCAACTGGGCGCGCCGTCCGGAGCGGCTGTCTGCTCGAGTCACCCGAACATTGTCCCAGATCCACAGGGTGACATCGTCCGTGCTGACCGGACCTGCGCCTCAAAGACCTCGGCCTGGCCTGGGCCCCCGGCGTGGGCTCCCGGCGTGGGCGGATAGACTGACCTGCGCCATGGACACCCCACCGCTGCGCGCCGAGACCCGAGAGATCACCTGTGATGCCGGCGTCGGGCTGCCCGATCTGCTGCCGCAGCTGCAGCCCACCGGGGCGTGGCTGCGCGAGGGCGAGGGCATCGTCGGTCTGGGTGTGGCCGATTCGACGATGGCCTCAGGGTCGCAGCGATTCGGAGATCTGGCGCATTGGTGGGAGCGCCGCCGCGCACAGATCCATCAGGTGCGCGACTCCCCCGCACTGGACGATGTGCCCGGCTGCGGCCCGACGGTGTTCGCCTCGGTGACGTTCTCTTCCCGCTCCACTGCGGCCTCCCTGCTCACCCTGCCGGAGGTGATGATCGGTGAGGTCGCCGGACACCGCTGGGTCACGGTCATCAGCACCGATGCGGCTGCTGATCCTGACCAGCCGCTCGACGTCGAGGCCACCCTGACGCGATACGGCCTCGAGCTGACTTCCGGCACCCTGACGCTGATCGACCGTCCGTCGGAGCCGGCCACCTACCGCCCCGCAGCAGCCAGTCTGCCGGCAACCACCCTGACCGAGGGCACCCACTCCCCCGAGCACTACTTGGCAGCGGTGGCCGCTGGGGTGGACTCCATCGCTGAGCGACGGCTGGAGAAGCTGGTCTTGGCCCGCGATGCCCTCGTCACGGCAGATCAGCCCCTCAGTACAGGGACGGTACTGTCACGCCTGGCCCGCACCTATGCCGGATGTTGGACGTACTTGGCCGGCGACGTCCTCGGCGCCACACCGGAGATGCTGGTCACCATCCGGCAGGAGAAGCTGGCCTCCCGGGTGCTGGCCGGGACAGTGGACCGCCGTGTAGGCACCGAGGAAGCCCGGGGCCTGCTGCTCGAAGACCCGAAGCAGCGCACTGAGCATGAGATCGCGGTCCAATCCCTGCTGAGCCAGTTGGCTCCAGTGGTGGAGGTCATCAGCGCACAGAATCCGCCCCGAGTGCTGGAACTGCCCAACGTCTACCATCTCTCCACTGATGTCACCGGCCGGCTGGCCCGCACCGCCGACGGCGACGGCCGCTCAACACTGCCTCCGGCGCTGCTCGTCGCCGAACGCGCCCACCCGACAGCGGCAGTATGCGGCACCCCCACAGCGACGGCGGCCGACCTGATTCCTACGCTCGAAGAGCTCGACCGGGGCCCGTTCACCGGCCCGGTGGGGTGGATCGACGCCGCCGGCAATGCGGACTTCGGCATTGCCCTGCGCGGCGGAGTCCTCGAAGACGAGGGCCGCAGCATCCGGCTCTATGCCGGATGCGGGATCGTCGAGGGATCACGTCCCCACGAGGAACTCGAGGAGACCT
The DNA here is from genome assembly GCF_031470965.1 of Nesterenkonia aerolata. Classification (NCBI taxonomy): domain Bacteria; kingdom Bacillati; phylum Actinomycetota; class Actinomycetes; order Micrococcales; family Micrococcaceae; genus Nesterenkonia; species Nesterenkonia aerolata. The sequence goes on from NZ_JAVKGR010000021.1 coordinate 14,444, forward strand.
GGGCGAAGCTGCGACCGATGCTCTCGGTGCTCGACGTCGAACGGTGAGCACCGGGCAGTGAGCACAGGGCGACGGCCCGGCCGGACGCTCACCCCGAACCCTCCTCCCGGCGCGGCCGCCGTCGGGACGCCGCATGGCGAGCTGCTTTGGCGCGGTTACCGCATCGGCGCATAGAGCACCACTGCCGCCGCAGTCCCCGCGAGCGGTCCACGTAGCGCAGTCCGCAGCGCGTGTGGGCACAGACCTTGATCTGCAGCAGCCCGGATGCCGAGGCCTGTTCCGCAACCAGGGCGATCGCATCTGAGGCGAGGATTCCCAGAGCCGCCTCGACCTCCTCAGCCCTCTGTTCGACCGATGCCGGCTCGGGGGTACTGAGCTGCGGAACCGGGGCACGCCGCGCCCACTGATTGATCAGGCGAATCTGGCCGGAGTCAGCGTCACGCCCCGGCACGAGGACGGCATCTACTGCGTCCCGCAGTGCTCGGGCAGCCTCCAGCGGCGAAGCCTCGGACTGGTCAGCCCTCGACTGCGGTGTGACATCCAGCAGGCCCGCACGGCCCAGCCAGCGCTGGAGGTCCTGCGGGGTATGCAGCGTCTCTGTCGGTGTGCGCGTGCGGTCACGAAGCGTGTTCAGGAAGTCCACCGACGGGGCTCCGCCGTCGAAGATCCACTCATACTCAGTCACCATCAGAACCCATCCTATTGACTAACCATTTAAGACGGTTAGTATCAGAGCTATGGGAGACATGAGAGACCTCAGCACTCTGCGGATGCACTTTCTGAGCAGCCACCCCGACGACGCCGCGGGCCAGACGCCGCCGTTCGATTCCGCCAGGTCAGGCAAAGAACCCGCCGTCCTGCTCCACGGTTGGCCCCAGACCTCCTCCTGCTGGCGTGAGCTCATGCCCCTGCTGACTGCCGACCGGCGCGTCATCGCGCCGGATCTCCGCGGCTACGGCCTCACCGGCAAACCCACGCGGGGGTATGACAAGAGACAGATGGCAGCAGATGTCATCGAGCTGCTCGATGCCCTCGAGATCGAGCGGGTACATCTGGTGGGCCATGATCGCGGGGGTCGCGTCGCCCATCGGCTGGCCCTTGACGCTCCGCACCGGGTCTCGACCCTGACCGTGTTGGACATCGCCCCCACCCATGCGATGTTCTCCGCAGACATGCAGGCGGCGGACGGCTACTTCCACTGGCTGTTCCACATGCAGCCGGACCTCCCTGAGCTGCTCACCGCCGGAAGGGAGGCCGAGTATCTGCGGTACTTCTTCCAGCGATGGACGTTCCGGCGTGATCTCCTCGCACCGAAGATCCCGGAATACATCGAGGCCTTCACCCAGCCCGGAGCCATGCGGTCCGGCTTCGACGACTACCGCGCCTCCTGGCAGGACATCGCAGACGACGAGGAGGACCTGCGCGCCGGACGACGCCTGACGGTACCCACCCTGGCGCTCTGGGGCGCCCAAGGCCTGGCCTCCGGGTTGGATATTCTCGATCTCTGGCGTCCCTACATCACTGAGGCAGACAGGGCTGAGGCAGAGGCGGCATCGGCCGAGCCGGACCGCGGGCAGCGAGGCGCTGCGCCACGGCTGCTGCGCGGGCGGGCCGTAGAGTCCTGCGGACACTTCATCCCGGAGGAGCAGCCTGACCTGCTGGCCGATGAGCTGAAGAGCTTCTGGGAGACTGCCCACTGATGCCTGCGGCCTGAGCGGCACCACGGCGGAAGCCGACGAACCCCCGCTGCTAGCATCGCGGCATGGGCACCGGAGCACCCGCAGCAGGATCGATGCCGGGGGCCATCATCCCGGCAGGGGGTCGCGCACGTCGGCTGGGCGGCACGCCGAAGCCTCTGCTGCGCGACACCGCGGGCACCGCACTGCTGACCCGCATCCTCCGTGACCTCCTCGACCACGGCCTGCGGCCCGAAGCGATCGTCGTCGTCGGTCCACCGGACACGCTGCGCCCAGCGATCGACGACCTCGGCCCGGAGGGCGACCGTGTTCATCTCACCCGCGAGGAACCGCCGTACTCGGGGCCTTCGGCGGCCATCGCGGCCGGGCTGCACACCCTGCTGAGCACCACACTGAGCACCACACTGAGCACCGCTGCGACGCCGCCGGCGCCCCCGGACCTCGTCTTCACGCTGGCTTCGGATATGCCTGAGCTGCACTCCGGAATCGACGCCCTACGGCGAGCATCTGCCGAACACCCAGACGCCGACGCCTGGATCGGCAGCACCCCGCAACCAGGGGCACCACCACGGCTCGAATACCTCTTCGCCCTGCACCGTACTGAAGCGCTGAGCCGCCGTGTGAGGGCGACCGCGACGCAGGATCTCTCCATGCGCCGACTCCTCCACGGACTCCGCCTCCATCCGGTGCCTCTGCCCCGCACCGCAGCCACCGACGTCGACACCTGGGAGGCTGCGGCGGAACTGGGCCTGCACCACCCCAACCACCGGTGACCGCCCCACCCCTCACCGACCTGACCACCCCAGCCTCTCACCGTCCGTTGACTCTGGAGTTGGTGCCCTTTTGAGGCCGATTTCGCGCTCAAAAGGGCACCAACTCCAGAGTCAACCGGGAAGGGGCGGGGCGGGTCAGGTGCGGAAGAGCTCCCGGATGTCGTCGGCGGTCACGGAGGCGCTGAAGGCGGCATCCTCGTCGGTCAGCGAGGAGAACAGCTCCGCCTTGCGCTGCTGCAGCGTCAGCACACGCTCCTCGATCGTGCCTTCGGCCACCATGCGGTACACCATCACCGGCTTATCCTGACCGATTCGATGCGCCCGGTCCACCGCCTGCGCCTCCGCAGCCGGGTTCCACCACGGGTCCAGGAGGAAGACATAGTCGGCTTCGGTCAGCGTGAGCCCGAAACCACCGGCCTTCAGACTGATCAGGAACACCGGCGCCTCACCCTCACGGAAGCGTGCAACGGCATCGTCACGCCGGCGGGTGGCGCCGTCGAGCCGGGTATGGACGACGCCGAGCTCATCGAGCCGCGCGGCGATCCGGTCGAGGAAAGAGGTGAACTGACTGAAGATCAGCACGCGGTGACCCTCGGAGACCACTTCCTCCAGGTCAGGAAGCAGCGCCTCCAGCTTCGACGACGGCGCCCGGTGACCCTCATCCACGATCCCCGGGTCCAGGGCCAGCATCCGCAGCAGGGTCAGGGAACGGAAGACGATGAACCGGTTCTTGTCCATATCCTCCAGCAGCCCGAGCACCTTCTGGCGTTCCCGCTGGAGCACCTTCTCGTAGAGGGTGCGGTGGGTGGACTGCAGCGGCACCCGCATCACCTGCTCATGCTTCTCCGGCAGATCCGCCGCCACCAGATCCTTGGACCGCCGCAGCATGAACGGCCGGATCCTGCGCCGCAGTCGGGCCATACGGTGCGCTGCCCGGCGCGCACCGTCCTCGGAGTCGTCCGGCGTCTCGATGGGGCGGACGTACTCATCGCGGAACCCGCGCAGCGGCGGCATCAGCCCGGGGGTGACCACATCGAGGATCGACCACAGGTCGGTCAGCGAGTTCTCCATCGGAGTACCGGTGATCGCCAGCCGGAACGGCGCACGGACCTGCTTCAGCGCCTGGTGGGCCTTTGAGCTGCGGTTCTTCACGAACTGCGCCTCATCGAGCACCACACCCGCCCACGAACAGCCGGTGAACGCGGTGGCGTCCAGGCGCAGGATCGCGTAAGAGGTGACGACGACGTCGGCACCCTCGATCCGTTCGACCAGGGACCTCCCCGACTTCTTGGCGGTGGTATCCAGTACCCGCACGTCGAGCTCCGGGGCGAAGCGTGCCGCCTCATCCCGCCAGACGGTGACCACAGAGGACGGGGCCACCACGAGGAACGGGGGTGCGGCATCGTCGTGTGCCGGAGATATCGGATCGTGAGGATTCCCGGGCTGTTCCCGGGCCTGTGCAGCACAGCTCCGTGCGCGCAGGATCATCGCCAAAGTCTGAACAGTCTTGCCGAGCCCCATGTCATCGGCGAGGATTCCACCGAGCCGCAGGTCATAGAGGAAGGAGAGCCAGGCGTAGCCCTGCACCTGGTAGGACCGCAGCTCGGCGGTGAGCCCGTCCGGCACCGCGGGCACCGGGATCTCAGGCGATTCGGGCAGCGCAGCCTTCAGCCGGGAGACCTCGCGGCGCCAGGTCTCAGCCTCCTCCACCTCCTGAGCCAGGGTCTCCAGATCGTCCCAGAAGCTGACCTGGTAACGGCTGATGCTCAGGTTCTCCGGCTCCCACTCCCCCATGGCGGCGGCCTCGTCGATGAGTTCCTTGAGCTCGAGCAGGTGGGGGTGGTCCAGGCGCAGATGTGTCTTATCCGGCAGCAGGATCCGCTGGCGGCCGCGGGATAGGGCTTCGAACACCGTCTTGAACGGCACCACCCGCCCGGAGACGGTGATCTGGAAGCCGAGGTCGAACCAGTCATTGCTGCGGCCATCCTGCGCCGGGGTCTGGGTGACCCGCAGCTGCGGACTCTCGGTGAGCTCCCGGTATTCCGGGCGTGTGCCGCGCTCCTCGACGGTGACGTACTCGAGCGCCTCCAGCCGGGGCAGGGCACGTTCGACGAAGAGCGCAGTATCCAGCCCGGTGAGGTGCTGGGCGGGCTGAGCCGCCGCCCCTGGGTGATGCGCACTCACCGCAGCCAGGACCTGATTCTCGTGGTGGTGGTCCCGCTCGGCGGCGTGTCCGTCACGGGTCTGGCCGGTGCGCACGGGCAGGGTGCGCTGCGGGCCGAAGTAGCGCCAGCCCCACTCCACAGCGGTGGCGTCATCGCCGAGGTGATGGACTCTCAGGTGCAGTTGCGCCGCGGGGGTCTCCGGGAACTCGACGGATCCGTCCAGGGAAGTCATCTCCACGCTCTGGCGCAGCGCCGGGACCGTCTCGTGGAGGAACTCTGCCGCCTCCCCACCCGGAATCCAGAGCGGTACACCGGTGGCGGCCAGGCTGAGCAGGTCCGGCGGTGCTGTGCCGTCGGTGGGGATCAGCCGGAGATGGACTCCGGTGGACGTGCCTTCCGCCTCGGCCGGGCTTGAGGCCTCGAACCGGTTCTGGGGCTCATCCGGGGCATCCGGGCTGAGCTGGACGAACCCGACGCCGAGCTGACGCAGCGTGCCCGGGATGACGTTGTCCACACCGGTGAGCTGGGCGCGCACGCTCAGCGAGTCGGCCTCGGCAGTGCCACCGGGCCCCTCCGGTTCAGCGCGCACATCCAGGCTCAGCTCGGCCACAGCGGTCAGCTCGATCCGGCTGAGCACGTCCTGGGGCACGAGCCGGACCCCGAGGCGCACGGCACGGTGCAGCAGGTGGAAGATGCCGGGGCCGCGGAAGCTCTCCAACGGCATGGCGTCGGCGACGAAGGACTCGCTGATCTCCTGAGCCAGCCGGGTTCTGCAGATATCACCCATGACCTCGGCGTGATCCCGGCGGTAAGCGGTCGAAGGGCTGCTGTATTGGAACTTCTTCCAGGTCAGCCCGCCACGAATCCAGTCTCCGCGGGCGCCCAGCACCAGGGGCCGGATGGTCACGGAGAGCTCGACGGCGGCGTCGTCGATGTCTTTGACCGTTGCTGCCGACCGGCGGGGCGGTCCGAAGCGGAAGGGCCGTTCCACCCGGTGCAGTTCGACACCAATCGCCAGGGGGTCCGCGCCGGAAGTCATCACCGTGCCATCAGCTGCCGTGCCTCCGGCGGCTGCGACGCCGAGGATCTTCCGCCAGGACAGCGAAGCACTGCCTCCGGACTGCTCAGGGGTGAATCCGGCAGCCTCGGCAGTCGTCCCGCTCGGTGTCTCGGTGGGCTCGGCCGGGACGATGTCCTCCTCCCAAGCCCCGGCACGGCGGGACTGGGCGGCGAAGAGCGCGGCGGCGACGTGCTTGCAGTCGAACCCCACCGGGCAGCTGCAGATCCCCTCGATGAGATCCCAAACCGGCTCCTGGGTACCCGGCTCGGGGGTGCTCGGGTCGAGGTCGGCGGGCTCCCGTGTCAGGAAGATCGTGGTGGCGTAGGGTTCGGGGCCGGTGCCGGAGACCCGCGCCTGAAGCGTGTAGGAGCTGCCTGCGGTCCTTCTGCCAGCGACCCACTGCAGCGAATCGACATGCCCCGCCTCGGCATAACGCAGCCCGCGCATCGCGAAGGTGGAACCGACCAGCCCGACGATGGCCTCACTGGTGATCTGCGGAGTAGGGCTCTGGGACACCTCAGCTCCCTTCAGAGACGACGCGCACGGGCAGCGATCCGGGAGTGGAGCTTACGCAGTCCGCGGCGCTCAGTGCGGACCTCGATGATCCGCAGGCCCAGCCGATCATCCGGATAGGCAAGCGCCGCGATCAGCTCCTCATGGCTGGTCGGACGGCGGTACTCGACGTCGAATCCGGCGGCCAGCGCCTGCAGATCGACCTGCTGCGGGGTGCCAAAGAGCCGCTCCACCGTCTGGGCATAGCCGGGACGCCGGCCGACGGCCCCGTGTTCCAGCTGGTCGAAGATGGCGCCCCCGGCGTCGTTGATGACCACGACATCCACACTGGGACGAGGTTCGGTGCTGGGGATCAGCAGGGCGTTGAGATCGTGGAGGAAGGTGAGATCACCGACCACTGCGGTGACTCGCCGGTCCGCGGCCAGGGCCATACCCGAGGCGGCCGAGACGTTGCCGTCGATGCCGGCCAGTCCGCGCATGGCACTGAGCCGGGGCACTGCGCGGGCTCCCCCGCTGCCGGTGCGGTCAGCGGGGCTGCCGGTGGATGCGGCGATGTCGACGGAGAGGCCGACGGTGAGATCAGCGGTGAGATCGACGTCGCGGATCACCGAGGAGGAGCCCAGCAGCACCGGGGTCCCGACGGTCTCGACCACTGTCTTGGCCACGGCGACGGACAGCAGCGTAGGTTCTGCAGGAGGCGAGGCAGGTGGGGCCGGGGCATCAGGGGCGGGCTGAGCCGGAGCTTCGGCGGCGAGCTCCTCGTCGATGATGTGCCGAAGCCCTCTACCGGCCTCAGTCCACCGCTCACGCCAACCTGGGGGCGCCACGCCGGCGAACTCTTCGAGTGCGTCGCGGGTACTCAGGATCTCCCGAGGCAGGCGCTGATCGGCCCACGGGATCGGATCGGGCGCGAACTGCCGGACATCGATGTCGTCACGGGCGAGCAGCCGGGCCACCGGGCGCGAGAGGGTCGGCCGACCCGCCACGACGACGCGCTCGATCTCCCCGGTCAGGGCTCCGCAGAGGGAAGGCCCCCTGCCCGGCGCGGCCTGTTCACCGTGAGGCTCCCGGCCGCTGTCCCCGTCTGCGCCCGCCTCCTGTACGCCTGCCTCACGTATACCCGCCTCCCGGTCTGCATCGCCGGCGGCGAGCAGCACCCGGTACGCCGGTATCACCCCGACATCTCGCGCCCCGGAAGTCGGCTCCGCGAACAGCGGGTGCCCCAACAGCGCGGCCACCTCGGCCGCCTGAGCAGGGGCCCGATCGCCCAGCACGAACACGGTCCGGCGCTGCGGCATCTGGGATTCCGCAGCCAGCCGCGTACGGATCTGCGCGCGTGCGGCCTCCTGCTCCTGCCGGTCTGCCCACTGTCCGGGAGCGTCCACACCGGAGAGCAGGCTCTCGGCACGCAGGTGCTCCGTCGGGGAGGCCGTCTCGTAGAGCGCTCGACGGCGCTCCGCCGCGATGACGGGGGTGCGCGCCCATCGCTGCTGGACAGCCCCCGGCCGCCCCGTCGGTGGCTGCTCCGGCTCCTCGGCGGGCACCAAGGGGTCACAGAAACCGATGTTCAGGTGGACCGGCCCGGGGCCACCCCCACGGAAGTCAGTGGCCTGGCGCATCAGCAGAGCCACCTGTGTTTCGGCCGAGAGGATGTCATCGCGGGAGACCGGTTCCAGCCGCACTTCCCCCTGCTCCAGATGGACTTCGTCCCGGACCCTGCCGGCGAACATCCCCTGCTGCCAGGTGGTCTGGTTCGCCCCGGTGCCGTGCAGCTCCTCAGGCCGGTCCGCAGTGATGACCACCAGCGGAACACCGGAGAGATCAGCCTCCATCACCGCAGGCAGCAGATTGCCGACCGCTGTGCCGGAGGTGGTCACCACCGCGGCGGGCTCACCGCCGGACATGGCGATGCCGAGTGCGGTGAACGCCGCGGAACGTTCATCGATACGCATGTGCACGCTCAGCGCGCCCATCTGCTCCGCCTCGGCCAGTGCGTAGGCCAACGGAGCCGACCGCGAACCCGGGGCCACCACCACATGGCGCACGCTCAGACAGAGTCCGCGCACGGCACGGCGGGCGAGTCGCAGAGCGTCGGCGTCGTGGGAGTCGTCGAACTCGCGGAACGGGCCGCCGGAAGTGCGCATGCCCTCGATTCTAGGGCTCATGTCTGGGGCTCATGTCTGCGACTCATATGCCGTGGGCTCGTGCTCTCTCATGTTCTGTTCCGTGCTCTCACCCGCCGTAGGCCGCACGTACCCGGTCCTCCCACCAGCGCTGACGCTCTGCACTCACCCGGTGCCGGGCCACCAGCTCCGGATCGGGTTCCGGTGCAGCGATGACACCGTGACGATGCGGAACCGCTAAGACCCCGTCCTCGGGGATCAGCGGCTCGTTGACGACCTCCTCGGCCAACAGGGCCGCGGTGCCGAGACCGCAGGCATAGGGCAGAGACTCCAGCCGAGCGGCCAGCGCCAGCCCGGCGGTCAGGCCCACCGAGGAGTCCAGCGCGGAGGAGACCACCGCGTCCAGCCCGGAGGCTCGGACGATCTCCGCCGCGGCCGCGACGCCGCCCAGCGGGGGCGCCTTCACCACGATCAGATCTGCGGCGCCGAGCCGGGCCACACGCAAGGGGTCCTCCGCCTTGCGCACTGCCTCATCGGCGGCGAGGCGCACGGCCAGCCCGCGGGCCTGCAGCGCCTCCCGCAGCTCCGCGAGCCCCTCCACCCCGGGAACCGGCTGCTCCACATACTCGATCCGCTCGCCGCACTCCTCAGCAAGCGCAGTGATCGCCCGCAGAGCCTGCTGATGGGTCCATCCGGCGTTGGCGTCAGCGCGCAGCCCCGCCTGGGGCACCAGCCGGGCGGCCTCGCGGAAGCGGGCGAGATCATCCTCGAGGCTCTGCCCGGGTTCGGCGACCTTGATCTTCACCGCCGGGATGGATCCCGGATCGCCGAATCCCCACAGCACCGCCTCCACCTGCTCCGGGGGGACCGCGGGCAGGGTGGCGTTGATCGGGATCTGAGTGCGGTGGGGCTCCCCCAGCCCGGACCACCCGGCCTCCACTGCGGCGGCCAACCAGGCTGCGGTCTCCGGTGCGGTGTACTCGGGGAACGGCGCGAACTCGGCCCAGCCGAGCGGGCCACGCAGCAGCATCACCTCCCGGGCATCCTGCCCGCGGAACCTGGTGCGCATGGGCAGGCTGACAGCGACGGCACCGTCGAGGATCTCCGCCAACGAGGGTCTCGGCAGGGGCAGCGGCGCGGTCATGGGGGGATCGGCAGCAGAGGTGACCATGGAGCAGAGTCTAGAAGCTGGGCCAGAAGCTGGGCCCAGGAACCGGGCCGGAGGCTGGGGCTGGGAGCAGGGTCTGGGTTCACTGCTGAGGCGGGTCCCGCCGCTTCATCTACAGATGTGGTTCGGGCTGTTCATATAGCGCAGCCCGAACCACATCTGTAGATGAAGCCGCACAGAACCTCCAGCACAGCACCGAAAGTCGCCGTCCGAGCGCCGATCACTGCGGGGTTCGCCCCTCGGCCCTGCCCAGTTCCTCCGAATCTCACCAGCACCTGCGATACTGAGGACCATGTCCGCCGCCTACGCACCCCGCACACGCCCGCCTGCGCGGCGCACCTGGCTGTGGGTGTTCGGATTCCTGTTCTGCGCCGCCGGGCTGGTGATCACCCACGAGTTCTTCATCAGCTCCACACGCGGCCAGTGGCTGGAGCACGCCACCCTGGAATCGCGCTACGCCTCCATCACTCAGGGCCCCATGCAGAACGACATCCTGCGGCGCATGCTCAGCACCATTCCGCTGGCGACGGCCATCATCGCCGCAGTGATCTTCCTGGCGAACATGTTCATCCGGCAACGCTTCATCGCTGCCGGCATCGCCCTGGCCACCTTCCTCGGGGCGAACATCACCACCCAACTCCTCAAGGAGTTCTGGGTGCACCGCGCGGACCCGCAGATGCCGATGTCGGATCCGAACATGGAGCTGTGGTGGTGGTCGGTCAACTCCTTCCCCTCCGGTCACGCGACGATGGCAGCGGGCGCCGCGGTCTCCGTGTTCCTGATCTGCGGCCCTCGGCAGCGGCCGTTCGTCGGGATCATGACGGCGCTGCTGGCCATGCTCTCCGGGGTGGCGATCTTCCTCACCGGCCACTTCGCCTCGGACATCATCGCCGCGTATCTGGTGGTGGCCTGCTGGGGACTCATCGGCGGATGGCTGATCATGCGCTCCGGTGAGCGGTGGAACTCGATCTCCGTGGAGGCGCCGATAACCACGGCCGCCGGCGCGGGCCTCGCCTGGCTGCTGGGGATCGTCTTCACTGCGCTCACGGTAGGAGTGTTCATCTGGGCCGGCGGCTGGTCGGCCGTGGTCAACGCCGCGACGGACCCGTCCCCCTGGCATTGGGTGGCCGGGGCCCTGCTGCCCGTGGGTCCCGGGTTCATCCTCTGTGGCATGGGGATCAGCTTCTTCAGCGCGGAGACTGGTCGGCATCGGCCGGGTGAGCCGGTCCGCCCGCTGCCCACCCAGCACCCGATCCCGCCACAGTTCGCCCACCTCTACGAGGTCTGAGGGGCAGGCTCTGCAAGACAGGCTCCACAAGGTCTGAGAACAGGAGCTGCTCAGGCCGCCGCCGGTCACCGTGCAGGGCGTGCTGCCGGGCACTTTCCCGACATACCACCCGGAAAATCCGACATATTAATCATATTGTGCCGTCTTTCTGCGTGCTATAAATCACCCACCGGGGTAGCATCGCCGCATGGAATCACTCGTCGAAGCCATTGAGACGTTTGAGGGGCTGGCCTGGGACTACTTCGGTGTCTGGCTCATCATCGGGATCGCTCTGTACCTGTCCATCCGCACCGGACTGGTGCAGATTAGGCGCCTGCCTGCCATGTTCTCCTCCATCACGGAGAAGACCCAACGCGATGATGAGGGGCGCAGCAAATCGCTCTCCGCGTTCCAGGCATTCACAATCTCGGCGGCCGCGCGGGTGGGGACGGGCAACGTGGCCGGAGTCGCCGGAGCGATCGCGATCGGCGGACCGGGCGCGATCTTCTGGATGTGGGTCATGTCGATCTTCGTGGCCTCGGCGTCGTTCATCGAGTCCACGCTCGGCCAGCTCTATAAGACCCCTCGCTTCGACACCTTCAAAGGCGGCCCGGCCTACTACATCCAGCGGGGGTTGGGTTCCCGCACGCTGGGCATCGTCTTCGCGATCATCTTCATCTTCTGCTTCGCCCTGAGCTTCACCTCGCTGCAGGCGAACACCATCGTCGACGCGGTGACCTCGGCGGCCGACACCGCCGGTGCACAGGACACCGGCTGGCTGTCCTGGGTGCTGGGCATCGTGCTGGCGCTGATGACCGCGGCCATCGTGCTGGGCGGTCTGCGCAGGGTGGCCACCGTGGCGCAGAACCTGGTGCCGCTGATGGCGGCGATCTACCTGCTGCTGGGGCTGACCGTCGTCGCGGTGAACATCGATGAGCTGCCGCGGGTCTTCGGCCAGATCTTCGATGAGGCCTTCGCGTTCAGCTGGGAGTCGCTGTTCGGAGGTGCCTTCGGGGCCATGCTGATGGCCGGTGTCCAGCGGGGCATGTTCTCTAATGAGGCCGGCATGGGTTCGGTGCCGAACGTCGCGGCCACTGCTGATGTCTCACACCCGGTGAAGCAGGGGCTGACGCAGACCCTCGGCGTCTACGTGGACACGCTGATCATCTGCTCCATCACGGCGTTCATCATCCTGTTCACCTTCGAGGATCCGGTGGCCTTCGCCGATGCCAACGTCGGCGCGGAGCTCACGCAGTCGGCGTTGGCTGAGAACTTCGGCACCTTCGGCCCGATCGCCTTGGCGATCATCATCTTCCTGCTCGCCTTCACCTCGGTGCTCGGCAACTACTCCTACGGTGAGGCGAACGTACTGTTCATCAACGGCAGCGAGCGCGTACGCAAGGCCTACGCGCTGGTGCTGACCGTGGTGGTGTTCATCGGCTCGATCATCGACGTGGACCTCGCCTGGGCGATCGCCGGGGTGACGATGGTCATCATCGCCACGTTCAACCTGATCGTCATCACCATCCTGGGCGGTAAGGCCGTGAAGCTCCTCAAGCATTATGACGCCGAACGCCGGCAGGGCCTGGATCCGGTGTTCGTCTCCGAGGATCTGCCGGAGCTGGGCGACGTCGAGTGCTGGAGCCGCGAGGACGTTGCCGGGTATCTGAGCAACCGCGAGCGCCGCGGCATGGGCACTGGCATGGGTACCGGGAAGGGCACCGGGGACACCGGCGGAAGCTCCCTGGAGGAGCCGGGCCGCTGAGCCGAGCGCCTTCTCCGTAGGTGAAGGGGCCCGCAATGTGATGGGATGGCCACATGGCAGAGCATCCCACCCCGCCGCAGACGAAGAAGATTCCCGTCACCCGTACTCACCACGGCGATACGATCACCGATGACTACGAGTGGCTGCGGGACAAGGACTCCCCCGAGGTCCTGGAGCATCTGCGTGCCGAGAACACCTACACCGAGGCCGTCACCGCCGAACAGCAGCCGCTGCGTGAGGCGATCTTCTCCGAGATCCGCCACCGCACTGTCGAGACTGACCTGACGGTGCCGGTGCGCCGTCGGGGCCACTGGTACTTCACCCGCACTATTGAAGGCGAACAGCACCCGGTCTTCTGCCGGGTCCCCGTCGACGACGACGCCGACTGGACCCCGCCGCAGGTTGAGCCGGGGATCGCGCTGGAAGGTGAGGAGACCTACTTCGACACCAACGCCGAGGCCGCGAAGCATCCCTTCTACCAGCTCGGCGGCCTGGACATCGACGCCTCCGACACCCTGCTCGCCTACTGCGAGGACACCTCCGGCGATGAGCGCTACACCTTGCGCCTACGCCGCCTGGACACCGGAGAGACCCTGGACGAGTCCGTCGAGGACGTCCACGGCGCCGGTGTGCTCGAGCCCTCGGGCCGTCGCGTCTACTACATGGTCGCCGATGCCGCCTGGCGGCCGTCGAAGCTCTTCGTCCACGCTGTCGGCACCTCCTCGGATGAGGACCGTCTGCTGCTTGAGATCACCGACGAGCAGCTCTGGACCGGCATCCAGCTTTCGGCCGACCGCCGCGAGCTGGTCATCATCTCCGGGAACTCCGAGTACACCGAGTCCCGGCTGCTGGATGTCTCCGACGCTGAGGCCGAGCCGCGGCTGATCATCCCCGCCTCCCACCGGATACTCCACGAGATCGATCCGATCGAGCTCGACGGTGCCCGGCACCTGCTGGTCACCCATAACCAGCAGGCCCCCAACAACATGCTCACCTTGACGACGGAGGCCGCGCTGGTCGGCCAGCAGAGCCCGGCCGACGCCGCCGCGCCCCTGGATCTGGGTGACCCGGTGCTGGCCCACGAGCATGAGGTCAAGCTGGAGGGCATCCAGATCACCGCCGCGCAGATCCTGGTCACTGCACGGCGCAGCACGGTGGAATCGGTGCAGCTGCTGAGCCTGGACACCGTGCGCAGCGTCCGCGACGGCGGCGCTTCGACGCCGACGTCGTCGTTGCCCGGCCCGGCCTTCGACGAGGAGATCTTCACCTGCGCCGCACTCTCGGCAGAGTATGAGGCCCCGGTCTTCCGGGTGCTGTTCTCCTCCTGGCTGATTCCCCCGCGGCTCTACGACATCTCCCACCCGGGGGCCGAGGAATCCGTCACCGGCCGCCGCCCCGGGGAACCGGTGCTGCGGCGCGAGACCCCCGTCCAGGACGTCGATCTCGACGACTACCGGGCCACCCGGCTCTGGGCGCCCACCCAGGACCTCGGCCCTGACGGGACTCCGGTGCAGATCCCGATCACTGTGCTGCACCACCGTGAGGTCTCCGCCGACGGCGCCAACCCCGCGTTGGTCTACGGCTACGGCTCCTATGAGATGAGCCAGGACCCGTTCTTCGGCATCCCGCGGCTGTCGCTGCTGGACCGCGGCATCGTCTTCGCCATCGCCCACGTCCGCGGCGGCGGTGAGCTGGGCCGTTGGTGGTATGAGGACGGGAAGAAGCTGAAGAAGGTCAACACGTTCACTGACTTCATCACCGCCACTGACTACCTGGTCGAGACCGGGTGGGCGGACCCGGCGCGGATCAGCGCGCTGGGTGGCTCGGCGGGCGGGCTGCTGATGGGGGCGGTGGCGAATATGGCCCCGGAGAAGTACCGGGCGATCCTCGCGCAGGTGCCGTTCGTGGACCCGCTGACCTCGATCCTTGACCCGGAGCTGCCGCTCTCGGCTCTGGAGTGGGAGGAATGGGGCAACCCGATCACCGACGCCGAGGTCTACCAGTACATGAAGGAATATTCCCCGTATGAGAACGTCCGCGACGTCGAATACCCGGCGATCGCGGCGGTGACCAGCCTGCATGACACTCGTGTGCTCTACGTGGAGCCGGCCAAATGGGTGCCGAGGCTGCGTGAGCACCAGCAGGGCCAGGCGCCGATCGTGTTCAAGATCGAGATGGACGGCGGCCACGGCGGAGCCTCCGGCCGGTACGAGACATGGAAGGAACGGGCGTGGGACTACGCGTTCCTGGCTCATCACATCGGTGCGACGGAGCATACCCGATGAGGTTCCGGCCCAATAAGCACGTCTACCGCGGCATCGTGCTGTTCGGGTTGACCACGATGGCGGCGTTCCGCATGCGGCTGACCAGTAGCGGGGAGGAGAATCTCCCGCAGGAGCAGGTCCGCGGGTGGAGTCGCGTCGTGGCACCGGGGCGCGGGGCGGTGCTGGCCGTGACCCATTTCGGATATCTGGACTTCGCCTTCGCCCAGCGGGTCATCTGGCATCGGATCAAGGCGCATCCGCGGTTCATGGTCACGAAGAAGCACGCGGATAAGCCGCTCTACGGGGCGGTCTGTGACCTGTGCGATCACGTCGTCGTCGACCGCGCGAACGGGGCACCGGCCCTGGAGGCGTCCGTGGAGAAGCTGCGCGCTGGCGAGTACCTCTCGGTGTTCCCTGAGGGTGGTGTCTCGGTGAGCTGGACGGTGCGGAAGCTGAAGACCGGCGCGGTGCGTATGGCTCAGCAGGCGCAGGTGCCCATCATCCCGGTTTCGGTGTGGGGCGGGCACCGCGGGCTGACTCGGGGACGCGGCGGGCTGAAGCTGCGGAACCTGTGGCGGCTGGCCGCTCATGTCCACATCGGCGAACCGCTGATGGTGGCCGCCGAGGACGACGTTCTCGAGGCGACCGAGGAGCTGCGGCGACGGCTGCAGTCCGGTATCGACATCGGCATCGATCACGACCCGGTGCCCGCAGAGGACGGCACCTGGTGGCTGCCGGCTCATCGGGGCGGCGGCGCGGTGACCGAAGCCGAGCAGGAACGGTTGTATAAGGCCGAGCGGGAACGCTACCGCGTGACGGGGTGATCATTTGGGGCGGTCATCGGCAGTGACCGTCGAAGGGCGGGCTGGGCAGGAGACGGCGAAATCCCGGCCCCGAGCGAAGGTACGCTGAGGCGAGCCCGTGAGGCGTCTAGGAGAGGATGCCGTGGCGGCGGTTCCACACGCGGGCCGAGTGGTATCCGTGCCAGATGCAGAAGATCCAGTACGGGAAACCGACCAGCAGACCGATCAGCCACCCGATGAACGGGATCAGCGTCAACAGGGCCAGCGTCAGTCCCACACACAGAAGCACGATCCCGGTGAGAACGCGGCCGGCGGGCATCGTCCCCAGCCCGACGAGCAGAAACGAGGCCAACCCGTGCAGCACCGGTGACTTCGGCTGCACCTGCTGCGGGTACGGCTGAGGTGGGTAGGTCATGGTCGCCACCCTACTAGGGCATGTCTCCCATATGTGGGGTGATTTCTGGTCCAGGGTGGTGTCATGAG
>NZ_JAVKGR010000022.1:0-26948 GCF_031470965.1 Nesterenkonia aerolata
CAGGTTGGTGCCGGGTTCCTCAGGCGGTGGCCGGTGTCCACTTTATCAGTATTGCTACGGGGTGTCCGGTGGCTGTGAGGGATATTCGAGGGTGCGCTGGTTTTGTGTTGGTTGTCATGCTCACCGGGTGTACGGGGACACCTGAGGGAGAGATTGACGTGACATCTTCGAGTGATTATGACAGCTAGGTGCTTAACTCCGATTTTACCTATAGCACTTCTTTGAACACCTTTAAGATAATAAATAATCTAATGAGAGATTTTGTATAATGCCACGATATCGAGGTAACTATAATATATTTCTGGCATCATTAACATTAGTGACTGGCTGTGCTGCTGATGAACCTGGCACTGCCGATCGCAATGAAGGCGCCGAGAGTTTAATGTCGCAGGAACGAGATGAAGTCTCAATGGTTGATTGGGACGAAGGTTTGACTCAGGAGGAGCAAGTCGCGGAGATTGAATTAGTGGTTTCTGTCATGAAGAAACACTTCGGTGAGGGCGTTGTCCGCTTGGGCGATGACGAATGGGACCTTGAGCGCTACCTGAATTGGCCAGGAATTCCATACCCGAGCCATCGAGCTCCGGATCACTATTTTTATCGAGTTAATTTTGATTTTTCTGATATTGAGGCCAACCAAGAGACCCAGGAGAAAGCTCTGGCGGCCTTAGATGACATTGGATTAAGTCCGGACGGAGATCTCCCTCAAACCTACGACGCCGAGCGACGGAATCAAGTCTATGTGGTGGGTGGGGGCGATGACCATGGCCGATTATTTCTCATTCAGCAGCGTCGTGATGGCGCCGAAATATCCGCACAGTTCAGGACCAGGCACTCTGATCATGAGAGCATGTACGAGGCGTACGAAGCGAATTGGGAGGACTGATTGTTTTGGACCGTTTCGACTGATGTTTTTCGGAGTGACATGAAGCGTGATCTTGACGATGGCTCGTCCCGTCATGGAGGCGGGGGCGACGGGGCTCCGGCGTCAAGGAAATCTGTATAAATTGCGGTCCACATCGTGGTATTTGTCGTTTATTCCTTCTTCAACATGATCTTCTTTATATTGTCTGAGCTCAGCGGTGCGGCAGGAAGTTCGGGCTTATATTGGTTACTCACCGGGATACGCCTTCTGACCTCATGCCTTTATCTCTATGCGCTGATGAGGAGCTTTAGTCATGGCCGAGCACCCTCTGTTGCTGTGGGAATTCTTGGAGGACCGGTCCTGAGCATGCTGCTGGCTGCTCCGATCATGACGGTCATTTTTTAATGATCAACCAGCAAGATCGTCTGTTATTAAAAGTCATTCGCTTTACTTTTTTCTGCGTTCTTTTAACCATGAGCTTAAGTACATCACGTAAACTTGGGTCATTTGAGTACCGAGCCATATATGGTGCAGATGAAAACTCTTCAGACTCCACGGAAATCATAAATTGCCTATCTTCTTCGAGGTCCTCAGGAGCAATATCAAACCTTATGGAGTGACGATATGTTTCGTTCCCTTCGGGCCCCGAGGCAATCTCTGCGTCATGTAGTTCCGCAGTCCAGCGTTCACCGTCGATGGTGGCTACATCGTCTCCGAAATGCTCACGCATCACATTGACGACCACCTCCAACTCTGCAATTTTCTCGTCTTGCGTATAGCCGCTCTCCACATCAATGGTTCCCTGGGTTGCGCTCTGATCAGATGGACGCTCGCCTGGGTTGGGCGTGTCGGGGTTTTCGGTGATCCTGTCAGCGCCAGTGCACTACATGCCACGGGTACCATCAACGCCCTGTCTCGGAAGTGGGCCCGCTGAGACAATGAGCGTCTCAATTTGCTAGGCCTGCGTATCAGTGACCTCCCGGGTTCATATCTGTGCTTGTTCGGCATACTATTCACGTGGTCAAGACGGGGGTCTCGGTGCATGTGGGACACTGGCGTACGACTTCCTGTATACCTATCTCGTGGTAGAAGGCCTTCGCTAACGGGTGAGGCGTGAGCGCTTCTTATTAGCTGCATGGGGTGTACTGCCCGTCCGATGATAGATATCGTAAGAACCTGAGCGGACCTATTTGACGTGAAATGGCTTGCGGAAGATGAGTATCTATTGGGGTGGATATATGTTTAGAGTGTCAATATTGGATGAATAGTATTCAATAACAATCAAATCTGATGCTTCTGTTCGGGTATTTTGCGTGACTCCCTGTTTGGGCCATCAGTCTATTGAGGCCGCGCATGAGGAAGCCTTCCAATGAACGACAGTGACTTGACGATGTGCATTTCCCTTCGATGCGCTGACCTTATGCCGAGGTGCAGATCAGTAACCGAATTCTGCGACATGAACAGTGCTGAGGAGGGGTGGGAGAGTGTTGCGGTGGTTTGAAGGAGGCAATGGCACGTCAGCAGATCGGCGGCGTCGAAGGCGAGGGTTCCACGCGTCGAAGGTATCGCCTGGCCTTATGCTGGCGGGCGTCCTCCTCTTTGGAGGGTGTGGCGCAGAAGGTGATGGTGGTGAATCTGGATCCCCTTCACAGGCAGAGACGGGCGCCGACGTTGAATCTGAAGGCGTCATTGATATCGAGGGTGGGTATACCCAGGACGAGCAGATGGCTGAGCTAGAAGCGGTAGTCGAGGTGATGCGGGAGCACTTCGGTGATGAGGTTGCGACTATTGATGGTGAGCCATGGAGTCCGGAGTTGCACCATGCCGAGGTCACGCCACGTCCTCAGGGTGACGGGGTGTACCGCCACGAGATTAGATTCGATGTCGCTCCCGATGATCTGGAGGAGGCTTATGCGACGGCTGAGCAGATCGCTGACCAGTTGGGGCTGACTGAAAATATAAACAACAGTCATGGGATTACTGAATATGGCGAGATCTTCTACGGTGCAGGGAGCAACGAGGGTCGAATGTTCTTGATGAAAGGTAGCTCAGCTGAGGCATTCAGTTCCGTCTATAATACTCGACATTCAGATGACTCGAGTATACAGGAAGCCTATGACGAGATTGTCACTGAGAATCGCAGGAAGCGCGAGGAGGAATTCGGTGCGGATAATCCCCGCCAGATGGAAGATATAGAAGGGCAGGATGATCAGGGATGACATTGATGAGGGGGGCAATGCAGATGACCAGGCGAGGGGAGGCCGCCGGGTCACATTCATCCGGTCTCGCAGTAGGCGCGTTCTCAGCCTTCGCTGCTCAGTTCCTCCTCCACGCGGTGGTGCTGACAGAGACGAACAAGGCCGGAATGCCACTCGTGTTCGGTTGCGGCGCTCTCGTCTTGCTTGTCCTGAGTCTCATGGTTCTGTCAGGGTCTGCCAAGGCGGAGCGGCCGTCGTCGGAGCCACCATGGAAGATGGTGACGCTCACCGGCTGGTCTGTACTGGGCTTTCTCCTGGTCACTGCTATCTCAGCGTTGATCTTTGCCACTTCGATCACCACTGGGCAATACGTCGGATTCGCGTTCTTTACGACGGGTATCCTCAGTGCGGGGATCGGCGCGGTGATCCTCGCTTTATTATTGCTGCTGCTCTGGCAGATCAATCGTGAGCCGACTCGGTAGAGGCGGCAGGTGCCCTCAGTGAATCGTTCACAGGACGAACTCGCGATCATGCAGTCGAGGAGAACCGTACTTCAGCAGGGGTGACTTTGGAGACGGCGTGAGTGCCACTCAGCCCATGAACGAGCCGTCACTCAAACGCTTCCGCATCCGCAGCTCAGGCAAGACTCCACGCGGCGCCAGAGCAGCACGAGGCCACCGCCACACCGAATACCCCTCGAATAACCCCCGGCCCCACAACACCTAGACTGTGGCTGACGGCACACGGACCCTCCATGCCAGGGCCGGGCCCGTCCTACCAGTGCAGCAGGCCGGGAGGGGGAGCGGTGAACATCACTGCGGTGGCCACGCTGACGTTCGTCGTCTTCGTCGCCCTGATCGTCGCCTTCCTCACCCGCCCCCGCGGCAACTCCACCGTAGACTTCTACCTCGCCGGCCGCCGCGTCGGAGTCCTCACCAACTCCTGGGCCATCTGCGGAGACTACATCTCCGCGGCCTCCTTCCTCGGCGTCGCCGCCGCGGTCTACCTCTTCGGCATCGACGGCGCCTGGTACGCCGTCGGATTCGCCGCCGGGTTCATCCCCGTCCTGCTGCTCATCGCCGCACCGCTGCGCCGCTTCGGCGAGTTCTCCCTCGCCGACTTCCTCGGCCGGCGCCTCCACTCCGAAGGCGTCCGTCTCACCGCCGCAGGCATGGTCCAACTCATCATCCTTGGCTACCTCATCCCACAATCCGTCGGCGGCGGCATCACCTGGCAGCTGCTCGTCGGCCACGGCCTCTTCGGACTCTCCCCCTACGTCACCGGAGTGCTGGTCTCCCTGCTGGTCATCTCCATCGTCGTCGCCTTCGGCGGCATGCGCGGAGCCACCTGGTACCAGGCGGTCCAATTCATCGTCGTGCTCATGGCACTGATCTGGCTCGCCTCCCTCGCTGTCATCAACGGCTTCGACTACGGCGCCGCCGTCCAGGACCTCAGCGACGAACCCCTCACCAGCCCCACCCACACCAGCGACGGCTGGGAACTGCGCACCCACCCCGACCGCATCGACACCGGCCGCGACGCCGTCTTCGGCGAACCCGGCGCCCAATACACCCAACTCGGTCAGATCGCCCTCGTCGTCACCCTCGGACTCGGCACCGCCGGGCTGCCGCACGTGATGAACCGCTACTTCACCGCCCCCTCCGGCCGAGCCGCCCGCACCACCACCGTCTGGGTACTCGGCCTCATCGGCGCCTTCTACGCCCTGGCCGTCATGATGGGCACCGCCGCCCGCCACGTCATCCCCGAGGCCGTCACCGAACACCGATGGCTCGACGCCCTCACCCTCGACGGCGTCCTCATCACCCCCGAACACGCCCTGCCCGCCCTGGGGCGCATCTACGGCGGCGAACTCGGCCTCGGCATCATCTCCGCAGCCGCACTCATCGCCGTGATGTCCACTGTCGCCGGACTGCTGCTCGCCGCCGCCGCCACCTGGGGCCACGACGTCTACGAACGCCACATCAACCCACACGCCACCCCCCGGCAAGCCGTCTGGGCCGGACGGCTCATCACCCTGATCGTCGCCGGACTCGCCGGCGTCGCCGCCGTCGTACTCAGCCCCGGCGAACTCGGCCCCGCCACCCCGGCCCTGGTCACCACCATGGTTACCTGGGCCTTCGCCGTCGCCGGATGCGCCCTCACCCCGGTGCTGCTGCTGGCCATCTGGTGGCGGCCCATGACCGCCACCGGCGCCATCACCGGCATGCTGCTCGGCGCCGCCGTCGCCGTCACCGCGCTCATTACCTCCGAAACCCTGCCCGACTCACCGCTGCGTGACCTGCTCTCCGCGCCCACCCTCCTCGGCGCCCCGCTCGCCGCACTCGCCGCAGCGCTGGCCTCCCGGCTCAGCCAACCCCCACCCGACGTCGAGGCCGCCTGGGTGACGATGCACGGCACCGCCGGAGACCGCCGCGCCGAACGCCTCGCCCGGCTCATCGCCGCTGCCCCCGCCCCACGGGCAGGCACCGACACCGGCAGCCGCAGAACCCGCACCCACACCCAACTGCGCGGAAGGAGACGCTAAATGCGCGGAAGCGCCGTCCTCGCCGCAGCCGTCCTGGGCATCTGGGCACTGGTCGCCACCATCACCCAAGTGCTGGTCTCCCCAGCACTGGACACCCTGCCCACCCTCATCATCGGCGTCACCCTCACCCTCGCCGCCGTGCTCGGCTACCCCTCCTTCCTCCGCGGCCGACGAGACCGCCAAGCCCGCGCCGCCCGCACCGCCCGCCGCGACGGCCTCGCCGCAGACCCCGACGCCGGAGACCTCGCCGCCGCCGCCCGCTCCATGTCCCTACGCTCCGGGCTCACCCCCGAAGCCGCCGCCCGCACCGTACGGCTGCTGCGCCCCATGCTCTCCGGAGACTCCGTCTCCATCACCGACCGCGAAGACATCCTCGCCTTCGTCGGCCCCGGCTCCGACCACCACCGCCCCGGCCACCAGATGCGCAGCGAGGCCACCGTCCGCGCGGCCGAAGGAGGCCGCACCGTGGTGGCCAAGAACGCCGAACAGGTCGGCTGCCGGGTCCAGGGATGCCCGCACTCCTCCGCCGTCGTCGCCCCGCTGGTGGTGCGCTCCCGGGTGGTCGGCACCCTCGGAGTCTTCCAATCCGGCAGCCGCATCCCACCGGCGCAAGCCGTCGAAGACATGGCCCACATCCTCTCCCTGCACCTGGAGATGGCCGAACTGGACCGCGAACGGCAGATCGCCGCCCACGCTCGGCTCGACGCGCTGCGCGCCCAGATCAACCCGCACTTCCTGTTCAACGTGCTCAACACCATCGCCTCGAAATCCCGCACCCGGCCCGACGAAGCCCGCGAACTATTGGTGCGACTCGCCGAGTTCTTCCGCTACACCGTCCGGCAGGAAGGCCACTTCGCCGACTTCGCCCAGGAGTACTACTTCGTACGCACCTACCTCTCCCTGGAACAGGCCCGGTTCGGGGACCGGCTGCAGGTCCGCTACGACATCGACCCCCAAGTCCTCACCAGCCGGGTGCCGGTGCTGACCATCCAGCCGCTGGTGGAGAACGCCGTCAAACACGGGCTCGGCCCCCAGCCCGGGCCCGGCACCGTGCGCTTGAAAGCCCGCGCCGACCCGCTGGGCCGCACCGTCTCCATCCGGGTCAGCGACGACGGCGTCGGCATGCCCGATGATGTGCTGCGCGAACTCACCCGCAGCATCACCCACCCCCAAACCACCACCGAGGCCGCCGCGGGGCCCGCCGAGACCGGCGACGGCGCAGAATCCGCCCACGCCGGAGTAGGGCTGCGCAACATCATCGAACGCCTCGACTTCCTCTACGGCGACCGCTATGACCTCTCCGTCTCCACCCCGGCCTCCGGGGGAACCGTCGTCGACCTCCGCGTCCCGCTCAGCTGAGGCCGCACCCGGCAACGCCCACCGCAGCAGCCGTAGCCCCGGCACTATACTGCTGGGCATGCAGACCCGTGCCCTCATCGTCGACGACGAAGCCCCCGCACGGGAGGAACTGCGGCACCTGCTGCGCGAGATGGGAGAGATCCCCGGACAAGGCCCGGTGCGTGTGGTCGGCGAAGCCACCGACGGCGAAGAAGCCCTGCTGCTGCTCGACTCCCTCGACTACGGGCTGGTGTTCCTCGACATCTCCATGCCCGGACTCAGCGGCCTCGAGATCGCCGCCCGGCTCGCCGAACGCCCCCACCGGCCCCAGGTCATCTTCACCACGGCCTACCCCGAACACGCCGTGGAAGCCTTCGACCTCGCCGCCGCGGACTACCTGGTCAAACCCTTCGACACCACCAGGCTCCGACGGGCCGTGCTGCGCGCGCTCAACGTCCACGACGCCCCCGAACCCGCGGAACCCTCCGAACCGGCGACCCAAGAACCGGCCCCGGCAGAACCCGCCGCCGGAGACCGGCTGGTACGCATCCCCGTCCAACGCGACGGACGCACAGTGCTGCTGCCCGGAGACTCCATCGTCTACGCCTCCGCCGAACGCGGATACTCCCAGATCAAACTCGCCGAAGAAGCCGTGCTCGTCTCCTTCTCCCTCAACGAGCTCGAACGCCGCCTCGGCGGGCACTTCTTCCGCGCCCACCGCTCACACCTGGTCAACCTGCGCTACGTCCGCGAACTGCGGCACACCGCCGGCGGCACCCTGGTGCTGGTGATGAACGACCGTCAACGCAGCCGGGTGGAAGTCTCCCGGCGCCACGTCCGCGCGCTGCGTCAGCGCTTAGGGGTCTGAGGTCAGGAACTCTGAGGCCTGGAGCTCTCGGGCCCAGAGCTCTCAGACCCGGAACCCTGGGAAGCATCGCCGCCCGGAGTTCCTGAACCACCCTGGGATTCTGAACCACCCTGAGCCCCCGAACCGGGCCGGGCCGTGCGCCCGCCCGCAGCCGAGGACTTCCTGTCCTGACGGGCCTGCTCCTTCGCCGAGGGCCGCGCAGCCGTACGCGCCGGCTTCCACGCCCGGTAACAGCCCAGCAGCAGATACCCGGCGATCAGCGCGATCGCGATGAGCCCGTCGACCACCACCACACCCCAGGCATCAGCGGCCTGCGTGTTGTTCACCGCCACCAGGGTCACCGCCACCTTATGCAGGATGGACAGCTCCAACACCCCGGGGTAGGACGTGGGGCGCCACGCGACCAGCGCGAACAGCCCGGCGAAGACGATCAGCCCGAAGGTCCGCCACGAACCCACGATCAACGTGGCATCCGAGGAGCCACCCAGCCGGGCCAGTTCGAAGCCCGCCGTACCGGCGGCGATCAGCGCGGCCACCACCAACAACGCCCGTCCAGCCACCTGACCGGACGCACCACCGGCGGCCTCCCGCGAAGGGGAGACCGCCGGCTCAGAAGCAGAAGAAGTCGTCATATCCGACCACTCTACTCGCGTATTCGGTGCTGTATGTGAAGCCCCAGCAGGGGAGACCTCAGTCCCGGGTTCCCTCCTCATCAGAGAGCACCTGTCCATCAGAGATCTGCTCGTCGATCACCTGATCCGAACGGCGGCTGCGCTCCGAGATGTTCGGCTGGGCATCACCGGAGGTCGAGGCGTCAGAGACCACATCCTCAAACAGCTGCTCCTGCTCGTGCTCCCAACCCACCGCGGACTCCGCGTACTCCGGAGTATCGAAGTGATGGGTCTCGATCGGGTCGTGGTAGGCCTCCTCCTCGTCCCAGCCGAGCGTGCCGGTCTCCGGGTTGACCTGGGTCGCATGAGCCGGGACCTCATGCAGGGCGTAGATCTCCTCACCTTCCATGATTCCCTGCTTCTCACCCTGACGTCCCGCCTGGGAGGAGAGGCCGCCCAGCGTCGCCGAGAGACCGCCCAGAGCATCGGAGAACACCCGGCGCTGACGCGAAAGCATCGAACGCAGGCTCCGGGTGACCGCGGCGTCGTCATCGCTGCCGGCCACCTCCCGGGCCGTATCCACCAGGGCTGCCGGTGTCGCCGTCCTGCGGATACGCACATAGCGGGGCATCGTCGCGGCCTCATAGTTGAGCACCTTGATCAGCGCGATCATCGTCAGCACCAGCACGATCGACAACGGCGCCGCCGCAGAGATCGAGGAGACCTGCAGCACACGCAGCGCGGCACTGGAATCCGTGCCCGCGTTGAGCAGCACGATGGCGGCCACCGCGATCAGCACCACCCAGAACACCCGGGTCAGCCGCGGAGTGTCCGCACGGCCACCGTTGGCCAGCACATCGACCACCAGAGAGCCGGAGTCCGCGGAGGTGATGAAGAAGATGGTGACCACCACGATCGCCACCGCCGCGGTGACCGTCAGCAGCGGCAGGTTCACTGCCTCCAGCAGGTTGAACAGCGCATCCTCAGTGGTGACGCCGCCGTCCTCATTGAGCATGCCGCCCTCGTTGATCTGGTACCAGATGCCGGAGGAACCGAACACGGTGAACCAGAAGATCGCGATCACCGTGGGAGCCAGCAGCACGCCGAAGACGAACTCACGGATCGTCCGGCCGCGCGAGATCCGCGCGATGAACATCCCCACGAACGGGGCCCAGCTCATCCACCAGCCCCAGTAGTAGATGGTCCAGTCCGCAGACCAGGAGCCCTCACCGCCGGCGTACCCGGCGGAGGTCTCAAAGGCCATCTGCGGCAGGGTGATCAGGTACTCACCGGTGTTGCTCACCAGCTGGCTCAGCAGCAGCAGCGTCGGCCCGGAGAACATGACGAACAGGGCCAACACCGCAGCCATGAGCATATTGACGTTCGAGAGCCACTTCAGGCCCTTGTACACACCGGTGATTACCGAGAACAAAGCGATCGCGGTGATCACGATGATCAGCCCGTTGAGCAGGGCGGTGGACTCCTCCGCCCACCCCATGTAGATCAGCCCGGCCACGATCTGCTGCACACCCTGACCCAGCGAGGTCACGATGCCGAAGATCGTCCCGACGATGGCGACGATGTCGATGACGTGACCCACCCAGGATTCGATCAGACGCCGGCCGAAGATCGGTTCCAGCAGCCAGCGCATCGCCAGCGGACGGCCACGGCGGAAGGTCATGTACGCCAAGCCCAGCCCGACGACCACGTAGATCGCCCACGCGTGGAGGCCCCAGTGGAACAGAGTGGCGCCGACGGCGTTGCGCGAGAGCTCACCCTCCGTGGCCAGCAGGGCGGTGCCGTCAGCGGCCTGGGCTACCTCACCGGTGGTGTCCGGGGGACCGATCAGGTGGTTCAGCGGCTCCGCCACACCCCAGAACACCAGGCCGATACCCATGCCGGCGGCGAAGAGCATCGTGAACCAGGAGATCACGGAGAACTCAGGCTGCTCATCATCGCGGCCCAGCCGGATCTGCCCGGTCTTCCCGACCCCCACCCAGATGGCAAAGACCACGAAGGCGGTGACGATGAGCACGTACCACCAGCCGATGCCGTCGACGATGGCGGTGTTGAGGTTCTCGAACGCCTCATCGCCGTGCTGAGAGCTGAACCAGGTGGCGAAGACCAAGGCTGCGCCGATGATCACCACCGCGGGGATGAAGACCGGCTTCGACAGCCCCCTCCAGACGCTGGCCGGCGACCAATGCTTCACCTCTGCTTCTGGCTGCGCAGCCATGAAGTCCTCCTCTATGATCCCGTCGCCGCAAGGGTCTCCAGCGGCGACT
The DNA here is from genome assembly GCF_031470965.1 of Nesterenkonia aerolata. Classification (NCBI taxonomy): domain Bacteria; kingdom Bacillati; phylum Actinomycetota; class Actinomycetes; order Micrococcales; family Micrococcaceae; genus Nesterenkonia; species Nesterenkonia aerolata. Next base: position 10,711 of record NZ_JAVKGR010000022.1, read on the forward strand.
CAACGGGTGTTTGGGCCTCGATCTCGGGGCAGGTGCAAGATATCCATCCTCCATTAGGCCTGACTGAGCAGGAGAATTCAACCTTCCCTCGAGTCTTGCAGTGACGATCCAGACGCTCCGTGGGAAGATGTGGTATTAGCCACAGGCATTCGTATCTGAAGAGAGTCGGAGAGACACCTATGAGCAGGTCATCTGCCACAGACGCCTCATCAGGGGCAGTGAAGGTCCGCGAATCCTTCACCGGCCGCAAGGCCTTCATCATCACCGCCATCGGCTCAGCCGTGGGACTGGGGAACATCTGGCGATTCCCCTACATCACCTACGAGAACGGCGGCGGCGCCTTCCTGATCCCCTACCTGGTGGCGCTGCTGACCGCCGGTATCCCCATCCTCTTCTTCGACTACGCGATCGGGCATAAGTTCCGCGGCTCGCCACCGTTGGCATTCAAACGCCTGCACCCGGCCACTGAGTTCATCGGCTGGTTCCAGGTGGGAGTCTGCTTCCTGATCTCCATCTACTATGCGGCCATCATCGCCTGGGCCTGCAGCTACACCTGGTTCTCCTTCACCCAAGCCTGGGGTGACGACGCCGAAGGGTTCTTCTTCGGGGAATACCTGCAGTACGACGGCGGCGGTACCGAGGGAGCCGGTCTCTCCGTGGACTTCGTCGCCCAGGTCGGCTGGCCGCTGATCGCCGTCTGGGTGGTGCTGCTGATCTGCCTGGCCGCCGGAGTCCGCAAGGGCATCGCCATGGTCTCGATGCTCGGCATCCCGGTGCTGGTGATCATGTTCGTGATCCTGGTGATCTACTCGTTGACGCTGGAGGGCGCGAGCATGGGCCTCAACGCCCTGTTCACCCCGGACTGGGCGGCATTGGGAGATCCGCAGGTGTGGATCGCCGCCTACGGGCAGATCTTCTTCACGCTCTCAGTGGGCTTCGGCATCATGATCACCTACGCCTCCTATCTGAAGCGCCGGTCCAACACCACCGGCTCCGGGCTGGTGGTCGGATTCGCGAACTCTTCCTTCGAGCTGCTGGCCGGCATCGGAGTCTTCGCCGCGCTCGGGTTCCTGGCCTTCGCCGCCGGCACCGCTGTGGACGAGGTCGCCAGTTCTGGGCTGGGCCTGGCTTTCGTGGCCTTCCCGACCATCATCTCCGAGGCCCCGCTCTCCGCCCTGGTGGGTGTGCTGTTCTTCGGCTCCCTGGTGCTGGCCGGATTCACCTCGCAGATCTCCATCCTTGAGGTCGTCATCGCCTCGGTGAAGGACAAGACCGGATGGTCCCGGCCGCTGACCGTCGCCATCGTCGGCGGAGCATCTGCACTGATCTCCATCGTGCTGCTGGGCGGAGTCTCCGGGCTGACCATCCTGGACGTGGTGGATGCCTTCTCCAACAACGTCGGCATCGTCGGCGGAGCGCTGCTGGCCGCCGTCGTGCTCTCCTGGGTGGTACGGAAGCTGCCGGTGCTCACCGAAGGCCTCAACGGGTACAGCTCCTTCAAAGTGGGCCCCATCTGGCGGGCGCTGATCGCCGTGGTCATTCCTCTGGTGCTCGGCTCCCTGCTGGTCCAGGACATCATGACGAAGATCGAGGAGGGCTACGGCGGTTACGACCAGTGGGTGGTGTCCTCCTTCGGCTGGGGTGCGATCGGGCTGGTGATCCTGATCGCCGTCATCGCCAGCCTGGCCCGGTGGCCGCGCCGCTCGGCGCTGACCATGGAGGACCCCGACCTCGATGACACGCAGCTTGAGAGCACTCGCCCGGAGAGCACCCGCCGTGAGCACACCCGTGAAGGAGGTGAGCGCTGATGGATCCCCTCGCCATCGTCATGATGATCGTGGCCATCGTCATCCTCTGGGGTGGGCTGATCGCCGCCGCCATCCACCTGCAGCGGCACCCGGAGGAGGACTGACGCCCTCTCCGCGCCCGCCCCGCTGAAGGTCACAGGGAGGTGACGGTACTGGTCAGAAGGCAAGCATGATTACGCCTCGGTAACGTCTGTGCTGTGCAGGCCTCTGCGGCTTGGAGCCAGATGAGCGGAGCAGTACCGTATAGCCCATGCCTTTCGGCGGATCCAGTACGAGATCGGGGCACTCGGCCCTCTATGCCGTCGTACCCATCGGCCTGGCGGCCGGGCTCGTGCTGATCGCCGGAGCCCAAGCCCAGCCCACGCACGCTGGGCTGGATGACACAGCCTCCACCGGGACCTCCGCAGAGGCCTCCGCGAAGACCGATGGGCACCGCACCGTGGACGCAGAGATCTCATCAGGCTCAGAACAGACCCGGGGCACCGGGGCGGACGCCGCCCGCACCGACGTCCACGACGACGGCGCCCTGCGCGTGGCCACCTCCCACATCAGCCTCGAGGGCAGCTCCGCCGCGGACGTCCAGGCCACCCTCGTCGGTGGGGAAGAACCTGAGGCCCAGGACCTCGCCGCCCTGGTGCAGCAGGTGAGGCCCGACGTACTCGTGCTCACCGGGGTCCCCTACGACGAGTCCCACCGCCTCGCCGACACCCTGAACTCCGACTACTTTTCCGACGGCGACGCCCGTGCCGCCGATGGTCACGAGGGGTTCGCCTACCCCCATATGTACACCGCCCCCACCAACTCCGGGGTGGACTCCGGGGCCGACTTCGACGGTGACGGATTCATCGGCGGAGACGGCGACTCCCTCGGCCGGGGAGACTACCCCGGCCACTACGGGATGATCGTCTTCTCCCAGGCGCCCATCGACACCGACGAAGCCCGCACCTTCCAAGACTTCCTCTGGGACGACCTCCCCGAGAACTCCATGTCCGAAGAGCTCTCCGAGGTGGAACGCGCCGTGCTCCCGCTCTTTGGCTCCACACTCTGGGACCTGCCGGTCAGCATCGGCGAGGACACCGTGCACGTCATCGCCGCCGCCCGCACCACCTTCGGCTTCGTTGAGGCGGACCCGGCCCTGCTCCATGATCAACGCCGGCTCATCGACGACTACCTCTCCGAAGACCCCGCCGACGGTGCCTACATCTACGACGACGAAGAGGACAGTGGCGGACTCGGCTCCCAGCGGTGGATATTCGCCGGTGACGACGGCCTCGGCTCCGGAACCATACGCTCCCACACCGGCCTCGACGAAGACGACTCCGGCCGCGCCACCGGGGCTGAGACGAGTCTGATCTGGTCCGATCTCGGCCTCGACTGAGCGCTGACCGGGTACGATGCGCTGATCACCGGTGGGCCGATGCGTTAGCGTTGACCTGCCGGGAAACCTCGGCGCAGACCGCACACCGGGAGTCGACACATGAGCTCACGATCCATGATCCCCGCCGAAGGCTCCGAACAGGGGTCCGCCGACGTCGAGCGGCGCCGGCTCAGCCGCGGCACGGTCTCCGCCGCGCGCAGTGCGGGCCGGAGCGGACCGAGGACAAAGCGAGGACGAGCAGGTGCGAAGGGCGAACAGCGCAGACCGACCCTGATGCGCACCGCCGCCACAGGGTTCGTCACCCAACAGGCCGTCTCCATGGTGTCCAAACAGGCCTTCGACGAGGACGGCAGCCTCACCCCCTCCGCTGAGAGCTGGCTGACCCGGGCCGTCACCGTGCAGCGCCCCCTGGTGCTGGCCAATCTCCGCAGGCTCCGCAAAGCCCACCCCACGCTGACCAACCGGCAGCTGGCCCGGCAGCTGGACAAAGAGTTCTCCCGGGTGATGACCGGCTCCGGCGCCGTCATCGGGGCCACCGCCGCCGTGCCGGCCGTCGGGACCGTCGCCTCCCTGGGGCTCTCCGCCGCAGCCACCGGCGGATTCCTCGAAACCTGCGCGCTCTACGCCCAGTCCATCGCCGAGCTCTCCGGCATCTCCACTGAAGACCCCACCCGCGCCCAGACGCTGGTCATGGCCGTGATGCTCGGCGAGGAAGGCCGCCAGCTCCTCGGCGAACTCAACGACCAAGCCGGCGGCCGAAGCGTGGGCCCCTACGCCACCCTGGTCCCGCTGAGCAGCCTCTCCAGCAGCAGCGGAGTCGGGGGAGTGGTGTTCAACCAGCTGAAGAAGCAGTTCGTGCGGCGGTTCTTCGTCCGTCACGGCACCACGATGGTGGCCCGAGCCATCCCCTTCGGCATCGGTGCGGTGGTCGGCGGCACCGCCAACCGGGTGCTCGCCAAACAGGTCATCAAGACGGCGCACCGCACCTTCGGCGAACTGCCCGAACAGACCCCGGCGACGTTGGTCGAGGACATGCGCCGCGCCCTGGAACGGGAGAAGCTGCGCGCTGACCGGCGCGAGCGGCGCGAGAAGAAGAAGGGACTGAAACAGGAACAGAAGCAGATCCGGCAGGAACGCAAAGCCCGCCGCACCCTGGAGAAGGTCGCCGAGGCCCGCGGGGCCACTCCGCCTGAGCCCGATCTGCCCTCGCCGCGCGAGGACTGACGCAGCCGGAAGCCGTCGCCGCGCTTCAACCGGAGGTCAGACGCAGGTCGCGGCGTGTTGTTCCCCCATTCGCGTGGGCGACTTAGGGTGGAACAGTGACGGTCCACCAGATTGCGCCCCGCAGAACTGACCTCCACCAGCAGGGTGACCCCGCCCCCCGGCGTCCCCGGCCCACCCGGGTGTTCGCCCACCGTGGCGCCTCCGCGGAGTTCCCGGAGCACACCCGCGCGGCATACCTGCGGGCCATCGAGTCCGGTGCTGACGGGCTGGAGATCGACGTGCACCTCACCGCCGACGGTCAACTCGTCTGCTTCCACGACTTCACCGTGGAACGCACCAGCGACGGCACCGGGCCGGTCGCTGAGAAGACGCTGGCACAGATGCGTGCCCTCGACGTCTGCTCCTGGAAGACCCCGCAGCTGGCCAAGACGCCGCGGTTCTGGCGCTCACGGAAGCTCGCCGACACCTACGGAGCGCCCGATGAGCAGGTCATGACCCTGCCCGAGGTGCTCAAGCTTCTCGCCGATGCCGGCCGGCCGATGGGACTGGCCATCGAACTCAAACACCCCAGCCCCTACGGTTCCCGGCTCGAAGACGAAGTGCTCAAAGTGCTGCTCGAGGCCGGATGGGACCCAGAGACCTCCACGGTGCCCGGGGCGCCGCGCCCCGGCGGAGGTGTGCACCTCATCGATGTGTCGTTCATGAGCTTCCACCCCGGCGCGCTGATCCACCTGGCGGAGATGGTGCCGGCCGAACGTCTGTGCTCGCTGTTCGATCTGGTCAATGACCGCAGCATCGCCCGGCAGATGGCGAAGATGCAGTTCAGCTTCGGGATGCGGCCGTTCGTCGCGGCGGTGCTGCGCGGCACCGCGAAGGACGCTGAAGCGTTGGTGTGGAACCACCGGGCCGGCATCGCCGGGCCGGGGCTGAAGTATGTGCGCCAGCGCCCGGCCGAGGTCAAAGCGTGGATCGCCCGCGGATCGGTGCTGCGCGTGTGGACGGTGGATAAGCCCAAGGATGTCGATCTGCTGCTCGGCCTCGGCGTGGCTGAGATCACCACCAACCGCCCCGCCCAGGTGCGCGAGCAAGTCAGTGCCGTGCGGGGAGAGTAGGGCGGTCGCACCGGTCAGGTCATCACCGGTCAGTGACCTCCTCTGCCCGGTACGTGGGAGTTCCCCGGCCGTTTCCCGGTGTTCCCCGTCCGCTCATCTATGAATGTGCGCCGGGCTGTCGATATATCGCAGCCCGGCGCACATTCATAGACGAAGCTCAGTGCATCGGGTCCCGAACGTGCTCAGACGCTCCGATCCCCCGCAGGCAGGCCCCTCAGCTGCCCAGCACAGGACCGAAGTCCGCACGGTCATCCAGCCGGCGGTCCTTCGCCTCGGGGACCACCATCAGCGGGCCTTCCGCGTGGTGGAGCACGGCCTGCGAGGTGGAACCCAGCAGCATTCCGGCGAACCCGCCGCGGCCGCGCGTGCCCACCACCGTCAGCTGTGCGTGCCGCGTCTCTTCAACCATGACGTCAGCCGCGGTGCCGTCAGCCACCTCGATCTCGATCTCCAACTCGGGGTAGTGGCTGCGCAGCCACAGCCGCCCGGCCTCCAGCTTCTCCGTCAGCTCCGCCACTGCGGCCTGATCATCCACATGCGCGGGAATCCACACCAGAGTGGCCCCCAGCGGAGGCAGCGCGCAGACCAGCCGCAGCCTGGTGCCGCGCTGAGTCGCCTCGCGGGCCGCCGCCAGGGCGGCGAGACGGCCGTAGTCAGAACCGTCCACACCCACTGAGACCGGCCGGGTTTCCCGGCCGGAACAGGTGTGTGAGAACGTCGGGGCCGGCTGCGGTGCGACCTCAGGGGAGTCCGCCCCCTCACCCTGCTCGCCGACGGTGCCGTCAGGGTTGATCACCGGGATCGCCCCGGTGGAGGTGGTCACCGCATTGGACTCCTGGGAGGAGTACTTCAGCGGCACCACCACCGTGGGACAGGCCGCGTGGGCGGGGATCGCCGAGGAGACCGAACCCAGGAGCCGGCCGAGGAACCCGCCGCGGCCACGCCCACCGACGACGATCACCGCGGCCTCGGAGGAGTAGTCCAGCAGCACCCCGGCGGCGTCGCCGCCTTCAACGATGTAGGAGACCTCACCGGGGTAGTCACGCAGGAACGTCTTAGCCTGACCGATGACGTCCTCACCACCGGCCTGCAACGCGGATTCGTCCACCATCGCGTACCCGCCGTCCATGGAGGAGGCGGCGAATGCCGGCAGCGAATAGGCGGTGACCACGGTCAGCGGCAGCTGGCGCCGATGCGCCTCAGCCGCCGCCCAATGCGCGGCCCGCAGCGACTGTTCAGAGCCGTCCACCCCGACGACGACGCCGAAACGGCGGTCGGTTCCGGCAGAAGGTCCGGTGTGGGCCTGTGCAGACTCGTTCATCCTGCTCTCCTCACATTCAGGGCTCAGGGTCAGGACTTATGGCCAGGACACCGACCGCCGGGACCCACCCGGGCAGCGCCGTCGCTGACCGCCTCCAGTCTACCGACACAGAGGCCGCCGAGGAGGGGAATCATCCCCGGCCTCGGCGGCCTCTGTGTCGGTGCGCAACAGCTGCGTCCGCCCCGGGATCAGAACAGGATCATCCCGGCGATCGTCGCGCTCATCAGGTTGGCCAGAGTACCGGCCAGCACGGCGCGCAGCCCCAGCTGGGCGATGTCCGAGCGGCGGTTCTTCGCGATCGATCCCAGCCCGCCGAGCAGGATCGCCAGCGAGGAGAAGTTCGCGAAACCGGTCAGTGCGAAGGTGATGATCGCCTGCGTCTTGCCGGAGAACGACTCGACCTGCTCACCGAAGGCGGCGAAAGCGACGAACTCGTTGAGCACCACCTTCTGCCCCAGGAAGCTGCCCGCGGCCGCTGCCTCCTCCCAGGGGACACCGACCGCCCACATCAGCGGGGCGAAGATGACACCGAGGATGGCCTCGAAGGTGAGATCATCGGCGCCGAAGAGCCCGCCGATCTGCCCGATGCCGAGGTTGATCAGCGCGATCAGCGCGATGAAGGCCAGCAGCATGGCCCCGACGTTGGCGGCCAGGCGCAGGCCGTCACCGGCGCCCCGGGCGGCGGCATCGATGACGTTGCGGGCGCGGTCGTCATCCTCAGCATCCACGCGGGCCGCCATAGCGCGGCTGCGCTCCGCGGCGGGAGACTCCTCAGAGGCTGCCTCGGCTGTCCCCTCAGATGTCCCCTCGGCGGTCTTCTCCGCCGGGACGTAGCGGGAGCCGCCCAATGCGGTATCGTCGGTGCTCTCACCAGCCTCCGCCGAGCCCTCAGCGTGACCGGCGCGGCGAGCTGCGACCAGCTCGCGCTCCTCCTTACCGGCGTCGAACTCGTCGAAGGAGCCGGCCGGAACGATGATCTTCGCCATCAGCAGTGCGGCCGGGGCGGCCATGAAGCAGGCCGCGATCAGATACTCCAGGCTGGCACCCATCTGCGAATACCCCACCAGCACGGACCCGGCGACTGTGGAGAGCCCGCCGACCATCACCGCGAAGAGCTCCGACTTCGTCATCCCTGCGATGTATGGGCGGATGACCAGCGGCGCCTCCGTCTGGCCGACGAAGATGTTCGCCGCCGCGTTCATCGACTCCGCCCGGGAGGTGCCCAGCAGCTTCTGCAGGCCACCACCGATGACACGGACCACCAGCTGCATGATCTTCAGGTGATACAGCACCGCTGTCAGCGAGGCGAAGAAGATGATGACCGGCAGCACGCTCAGCGCGAACGGCACACTGTCACCCTCGACCAGACCGCCGAAGAGGAACGAGGTGCCCTCACCGGCGACGTCGATGATCGCCTGGACGATCTCGGTGACCTGGAACAGCAGCCTCTGGCCCCAGGCGGTCCAGAGCACCAGCACCGCGAAGGTCAGCTGCAGCAGCAGAGCGAAGATGACCGGCCGGATCTTGATCTTGCGGCGGTCCGCCGAGGCGAGCACCGCGATGCCGAGCACCACGGCCATGCCGAGGATCCCCCAGAGGACATGGATCATCGGTTCAATCCCATCTGTGTGAGCGGCCCGACACAGAACGTGCCGGAATCAGGTTTCGATTGAGTGTACTTGCCCGTCACATAGCTCAGGGGGACCCCGCCGATGATGTCGGCAGGATCCCCCTGAGATGACGCGGCGCGCTGACCCGGACGGATCAGAAGTACCGCTTGGCGACGGGGTGCATGGAACCGGAGGACCAGTTCATCGAGTCGATGCCCAGCCCGGTGGAGGGGTTCCGTGCGTGGGCGATCTGACCGTTACCGATGTAGATCGCCACGTGGTAGGCCCGGCCGGAGGCGTCAGTCCAGAACACTAGGTCACCGGCCTGCACATTGCTCAGCGGCACGGACTGGCCACCCTGCATCTGCGCGTTCGAGTTCCTCGGGATGGAGATCCCGGCCTGAGCGAAGGCCTGCTGGGTCAGCCCTGAGCAGTCGAAGTTCGTCGGACCGTTGGCGCCCCACACGTAGCGGGCGGCCGGGTTGGTGGCCCGCTGCACCGCCCAGTTCGCGGCGACCTGCCCGGAACCGCTGCCGGTGGCGGCAGTCGTCCCGGTGTTGCCGCTGGCTGCCGAGTTGCCCTGCGAGCCGCTGGCCTGCTGGCCGCTCTGCTGCTGGGAACCGGTGGCCTGCTGGCTGTCCTGGCCGCTCTGGCCACCCTGCTCACTCTGGCTGGTGGCGCCGGCCTGCTGGACCTCACGCAGCAGGGCACCATGGTCGATGACCCCGCGGCTGTCGGTCAGCGAGTCCGTGCCGATGATCTCCTGGAACGCGGCCGTCGCCGAGATGCCCTTCTGCTCCGCGTACTGACGGACCAGGTTCTGGGTGCCCTGCACGTACTGGTTCAGGTTGTGCACCGGGGCCTGGGACTGGCTCGAGCCGGAGTTCGAGTTCGAGCTGCTGGACCCGGAGTTCGAGCTGCTGGAGCTCTGGTTGGGAGCCGAGGATGGTGACGGGCTCGACGTCGCACTCGGCGACGGCGAGGAGCTCGGCTCCGGCGCGTTCTCCGCACGCAGCGTGCCCAGCCGGTTCAGCAGGGCCTGGTGGTTCAGCACGCCGTTGGCGGTGGTGAACCGGTCCTCACCGATCAGGCGCTGGAACGTGGCCTCCACGGAGCGTCCCTCCAGCTCAGCGATCTGCCGGACCACTGACCGGGTACCGGCCACGTACTGGTCCAGCGAGTGCCGGGCCTGGCTCTGCGAGGAGCTGGAGTTCGAGTCAGAACTTGAGCTGGAGCTCGGGCTGGCGCTCTGGCTCTGTGACGGTGTCGAGGACGGGCTGGAGCTGGGGCTCTGGCTCGGGCTCGCGCTCTGGCTCTGTGGCGGTGTCGAGCTCGGGCTGGAACTTGAGCTCGGCGTCGACGACGGTGACGGGCTCGGGGCGGGCTGCAGCTCGCTGATCGCGCTCAGCAGGGCCGATTGCACCAGGACGCCGTTGGCGTCGGTGAAGTCAGAGTCCGCGATGAGCTCCTCGAAGAGGTCCTCGGGGTCCTGGTTCTTCAGGTCGGCCAGACGCTCGACGGCATCCTGGGTGGGCTGCACGTACTGGGAGAGCTCGTGGCCGGAGGAGTCGTCCTCGCCGCTCTGCTCTGCCTCATCGGAGTCGTCCTGACCGGCGTCCGCCTGGTTGGAGTCTGAGTCGTCTGAGTCTGACTCCTCGCTGGCGTCCTCATCCTCGTCGTCCTCAGTGCTGGCCGAGGGTGCCTCCGACGGCGTGGCGGAAGACTCATCCGAGGCGTCCTCGGAGGAGTCGGCACTTTCGTCAGCGCTCTCGCCGTCAGCCTCGTCTTCGGCACTGTCCTCGTCACTGTTCTCGGACTCCGAGCCGCCGCCGAGCTCCTGGATCTTCGCGTAGAGCGCGTCCGGATCGATGATGCCCTGACCGTCGACGAGGGTGTCGTCGTCGATGATCTCGGCGAAGGCCTCCTCGGCATCCTGATCGGTCAGCTCTGCGTACTGGCGGACCAGCTCCTGGGTGGCCTCCACGTACTGACTGAGCGTCTGAGTGGTCAGCGGGTCGTTGTCGGCGGTCACCGTGGGCTGGGTCTCGTCCTCGCCCTCGTCAGCGTCCTCGTCGTCCTCCGGTGCGGAGGTCTCCTCGGCGCTCGGGCTGGGGGTAGGAGCCTCGGACTCGTCGGACGATGAAGCTTCCCCTTCTCCATCGTCCGACGAGTCCTCGGCGGTCTCAATGCCAAGCATCCGCTTGATCTGCTCCCAGTGGGCGGACACCTTGGCTGGGTCAAGGTTGCCGTCCTCGTCGAGCAGGTCGGAGTTGGCCTCGAGCTGCGCACGGACCTGGTCACGGTCCATATTCGACAGCTCGGCAAGTTCGTCGAGCAGGGCCAGCAGACGTTCGCCGTTCTCTGCGGCGTCATCGGCATTGGCCTGCTCTGCGGCGGAGACGTTCTCCGCCTGGCGGGTCGCGTCCGCGGAGGCCTGCTGGGCCACCGATTCGGCCTCTTCGGCCTCTTGTGCGGCGGCGTCAGCCTCGGCTTGGGCGTTGTCGTTCTGGCGCTGGTCGGTGGCGTCGTCGGCGAGCGAGTCCTCATCGGAGAGCAGCACGTCCCCGGCGGAGGTCTCGCCGTCCTGGTACTGCTCATTGGCCTGACGGCCCGCCTCGGACTGCTCAGTGGCCTCGTCAGCGGCCTCTCGGGCCTCCTCGGCCTGGACCTGAGCCTCGAGCGCGTTCTCATACTCCATCTGGAGTGCGGCCTCGAGCTCCTGGCCGCGCTGGCCAGCCTGGTTGAGGCGTTCTGTCAGGTCGGCGATCATCTCATCGGCGGTCTCTGACGACTCCCGTGCCTCCGAGAGCTCCTTCGCAGAAGGGATCTCCGGAAGCTCTGTCGTCACGAGGTCCGAGGCGTCAGATGCCGACTGGGCGGAGTTCGTCCTGTCGGAGAGCAGGTCGGGCAATGTGGTCCCGACCAGGGCTGTCGTCACGACGGCGGCAGTCACTGCTGCCACGCCGAGATTCCGGCGATTGTTCACGGTTCTTCCTCACTGAATCCACTACGGGTGCCGCGCCTTCTGTGAGGTCGTCCTTCAGCGGACGCCGCGGAACCGCAGGCAGCGACGAGGCCTCCGTCAAGCACAGACGCCCTCAACGTCTGCTCAGGAGGTACCCTCGGCGCGGCCGGATCCGTCGGCGACAGTCACGGCGGCCGGTGTGGCACTCTCGGCGGGCCGCCGTTGGGCGGTCCCTCCGTCCCCTCGGCGGCCTGGGATGACCGCTGTCAGAGAGCGAGTGTGTGCCGGCTGCCGTCACAGATGGGAAACGCAGGACGGCCTTCTGGCGCTGAATTCAGAGTATTGCCGTTTCATAACAGCGGCAACAGGGCGTGTCGTGACTGAAAGCAGCCTGAATGCCTAGATGCCTGTCATTCCGGGGAAGTAAGGTCTCAAAATGGTTACGCTCAACCTTCAAGTAGGTTGAAGGTTGAGGGTTGCGCGGATATCGGAAGCCTCTGTGGTAAAGGCTTTCCTAGCCCCAACCGAGACGGTGCAGCGTCTGATCATCGATGCCGAAGAAATGCGCGATCTCATGGACCATGGTGATCTGCACCTGTTCGATGACTTCCTGCCGGGAGGAGCAGATGTCCAGGATCGATTCCTTATAGAGGGTGATCTGATCCGGCATCGACCACGGCTCCCCGCCCCGTTCTGTTAGCGGGATCCCCTCGTAGAGGCCCAGCAGCACCGTATCCGCGGGCTCGCCGGGGCGGGGTGTATAGCGGTCCTCGACGAAGATCACGACGTTGTCCACCTTCGCGGCCAGAGCCTCGGGGATCTGAGTCAGGGCATCTTCGACGGCGGCGTCGAACTCCTCGTCGGACATCTGCGGGCGCATGACTCTCAGCCTAGGGGTGAGTGCGGAGGAGATGCTCGGATGAGGGATTGTTGGGGGCTGCTGGTGGATGGTGGAGGGGTGGAGGCAAGGTCTCGGAGAGGTCTCAGCTGGGAGGCTGGCCGTGGCCAAGACGTGATGTCACGATTCGGTGACGATGCGTTCCCGGGCGGTGGGTCGGATGTCACGACTGGTGTCACGGCCGGTGTGGGTCTGGGTGGTGGCGGGCGATGGTGGCGGCGCGGGAGATCGGGGAGGTAGGGAAGGTGCTGGGGATGCGGAGTGCCGGAGGGAGATGCACTGATGCGCGGGGCGATGTGATTTGCCGCGTCTGAGGGGCAGCGCCTAGACTTTATTCGGTCCACTACGGGATCGCGCCCCCATCGTCTAGCGGCCTAGGACACCGCCCTTTCACGGCGGCGGCACGGGTTCGAATCCCGTTGGGGGTACTCTCGGCGCCTGGATTGGAGCCGAGTCTGAAGCTCTGATAGAGTTTCTCTCCGTGCCTGAGGCACAACAATCAAGGCCCTGTAGCGCAGTTGGTTAGCGCGCCGCCCTGTCACGGCGGAGGTCGCGGGTTCAAGTCCCGTCAGGGTCGCTGCTCTCTTCAGACCACCAGATCTGATCCGAGAGTGACGTCTGATCAGCAGGCGAACAAGGCTCTGTAGCTCAGTTGGTAGAGCGTTCGACTGAAAATCGAAAGGTCACCGGATCGACGCCGGTCGGAGCCACCAGAGCAGTAAGGCCCCGTTCCCCTCGGAGGGACGGGGCCTTACTCGTCTCTCAACCGTTCACTGCTCGTTCCACCGACCCAGCAGCTGCGCAGCCTGCTCGCCGAGCGCCATCTGCAGCAGAGGACCGAAGCTGATCCGGCTCACACCCAGTTCGGCCAGCCGCGGCAGCGCCAGGCCCTCCGGGATGGCACCGCGCTCAGGGTGAGCCGTGACGTTCAGCGGCGTGCTGACCTGCTCGAGAATCGTGGTGAGCACCTGCTCGCTGGGCAGGCCCACCGGGTAGAGACTGTCCGCGCCGGCCTGTTCCAGCAGAGACAGCCGATGCAGAGTCTCAGCAAGCGGGTCGGCGAAATCGTGCGCGTGCTTATAGACGTCGGTACGACCATTGATCACCAGGTGGACTCCGGCCGCCTCAGCGGCCCGGCGGATTCTGGCGATGTAGTCCGCGTGCTCCTGCCCGCCTCGCATCTGACCGCGCGAGTGGACAGTGTCCTCGATGTTGATACCCACGACGCCGGCCGCCAGGACCTTCTCCACCAGCGCAGCAGGATCGGTGTCATAACCGGATTCGAGGTCGGCCGAGACCGGGACGTCCACAGCGCCGGTGATGCGCGCGATCGCCTCCAGCGCCTGGTCCAGGGTCATACCTTCGCCGTCGGCCGCGCCCAGCGAGTCGGCGAGCGGGTGGCTGCCCACGGTGAGCGCGTCGAAGCCGGCGTCGGCGATGAGCCGCGCGGACCAGACGTCCCACGCGGTGGGCAGGACCACCGGAGCGTCCCGATGATGGAGCTGCAGCAGAGTCTCGGCACGGGCCCGCAGAGTGGCGGTGTCGAAGACGGGGGTTGAGCTGGAGGAGGTCATGAGGGTCCTTTCCCTGAAGAAGATCCGGTGGCGCTGATGATCCAGCGCCGAGGGCTGACAGGCGGTGATGCTCACCCGCCCCGCATGCTGTGGAGAACCGGCACACTGTGTCAGACCCCTGTGGCAGAGTGAACGTCGTGACCTCCTCACCGATTCCTCCCTCCGCCGCCTTCCACGCCGAAGCCCGGGAACGCCTCACCGCGCTGACCGGGCGGGACGCAGACTTCCGCCCCGGCCAGCTGGAGGCGATCTCCGCTTTGGTGGAGCAGCGCCGCCGGGTCCTGGTGGTGCAGAAGACCGGGTGGGGCAAATCCGCCGTGTACTTCCTGGCCGCCCATCTGCTGCGCCGCCGGGGTCGCGGGGTGAGCCTGATCGTCTCCCCGCTGATCGCTCTGATGCGGGATCAGATCGCAGCGGCCTCCCGAGCCGGAGTCCGTGCGCAGGCGGTGAACTCGGCCAACGCCCACGAGTGGGACTCGGTGGTGGAGGCCCTGGCCGCCGAAGAGCTGGACGTGCTGCTGATCTCCCCGGAGCGTCTGGCGAATCCCCGGTTCCGGGACGAAGTGCTCCCCGGACTGCTCGAGAGCCTGGGCATGCTGGTGGTGGACGAGGCCCACTGCATCTCCGACTGGGGCCACGACTTCCGTCCCGACTATCGCCGGATCGGAGAGATCGTCCGCGGACTGCCCGCTGAGGTCCCGGTGCTGGCCACCACGGCGACGGCGAACTCACGGGTGGTCGACGACGTCGCCGCCCAGCTGGCCCCGGCAGGAGACGCCAGCGGCAAGCAGGTGATGGTGCTGCGCGGCAGCCTGAGCCGCGACTCGCTCCGACTCGGAGTGCTCACTCTGCCGGAGTCGGAACTGCGGATCGCCTGGCTGACCCAGCATCTGGGCTCGCTGACCGGCAGCGGCATCGTCTACGCCCTGACCGTCTCCCAGGCCCAGGATCTGACCCGGCATCTGCGCGAGCACGGTCACGAGGTCGCCGCCTACACCGGGCAGACCGATCCGGATGAGCGCCAACAGCTCGAGGCCGCGCTGAAGGAGAACCGGGTCAAGGCGCTGATCGCCACCTCGGCTCTGGGCATGGGCTTCGACAAGCCGGACCTGGGCTTTGTCGTGCATCTGGGGGCGCCGTCGTCGCCGGTGTCCTACTACCAGCAGATCGGACGCGCCGGGCGCGCTGTGGACAATGCGGACGTGCTGCTGCTCCCCGGCCAGGAGGACATCCGGATCTGGGAACACTTCGCCCAGGCCTCCATGCCCACCCAGCAGCGGGCCGACGCCGTGCTGGCCGCATTGGCCGAACACTCGGAGGAGCCGCTCTCGGTGGCTCGCCTGGAGGCGATGGTGGAGATCCGCCGTTCCCCCTTGGAGCTGCTGCTGAAGGTCCTGGAGGTCGACGGGGCCGTGCACCGGGTGCGCGGCGGCTGGGTCTCCACCGGGCGCGGCTGGCAGTACGACGCCGAGCGCTATGACACCATCCTGCAGCTGCGCCGGGCCGAACAGCAGGCGATGCTCGACTACGAGGGGTTGGAGCCCGGTCAGTGCCGCATGGTCTACCTGGCCGGAACCCTCGACGACGACGCCACCGCCTGCGGGCGGTGCGACACCTGCGCGGGGCCCTGGTATCCGCGGCAGCTGGATCAGGATTCGGTGAGCCAGGCACGTGCCTCGATGGACCGGGTCGGAGTGGAGATCGCCCCGCGGAAGCAGTGGCCCACCGGGCTGGCCGCGCTCGGCCTGCCTCTGAAGGGCCGTTTGGGCCCCGGTGAGGTGGCTGAGGACGGCCGAGCGCTGGCCCGGCTCTCAGACCTCGGATGGGGGCCTGCGGTACGGGAGGCGCTCCAGGGTGAGGACGCCGCTGTGCCTGATCAGATGGCCGGGGCCGTGGTGCGGGTGCTCTCCGAATGGAAGTGGCCTCGCCGTCCCGATGTGGTCGTCTCAGTGCCCTCGCGCCGGCACCAGCAGTTGATCGACTCGCTGGTCCGCGGCGTGGCCCAGGTGGGGCGGCTCCCCTACGCCGGTGCCCTGGAGCCGGTCGAGGGCGGACCATCGAGCTCTCCGGAGGCCAACAGCGCCTTCCGCCTGGCAGGCCTGCTGGGACGGTTCAGTGTGCCGGAGCAGATGTCGGCCCAGGTCCATGGAGCGGCCGTGCTGCTGGTGGACGACGAGGTGATCTCCCGCTGGACCCTCACCGTGGCCGCTCGAGAGCTGCGTGGGGCAGGGGCGGAGATAGTGCTGCCCTTCGCTCTGGGCATGCGCGGCTGAGGGCCGCGAGCAGCGCAGATCTAGGGCATGTCTCCCATATGTGGGGTGATTTCTGGTCCAGGGTGGTGTCATGAG
>NZ_JAVKGR010000023.1:0-25370 GCF_031470965.1 Nesterenkonia aerolata
ACACCACACCACACCAGGCACAGCAACCCCGAAGCAACTTCCCCATCTTACCCAACTCGATCCCTCGAAGCAAAATCGCTTCTCAAGGTTATCTTTACTGGGAAAGACAGCAACTTTCCTATCCTACCTGCGTGATCTGCGAAGTGCAACTCTCACTTGTCAGCAGGTTCGATCTGATCTCTCATCAGAAGACATCCGATCGATCTGCGCTGAGCTTCACAGCTTCTGCCGTTCGTCTCGGCGCGAGATATCACTCTAGCACCGCTCAGCGCGGAATGTAAATCCCAGATGAACAGCCCGGACTCTTCCCCGCCATAGCAAGGATCCACGCCTCAGCCCTCATCCGGCTCGGAGCTCTGCCCTCACCGAGAATGCCGCAGCAGATCCTGCACCGACAGCACCCGGCCAGCCACGGAATCCCGCAGCAGCGGAAGTGCCCGGAGGAAGACCTCCGTGCGGAACCGTGCCGAATCAATACCTGACTCCTCGGCATCGCTGTCCCGATACCCGGCGAAGAACGCCTCCAAAGACTCGTCGAACCACTGACGCGCTGCCGCCACATCCTGCCCAGCATTGTCCACCACGACCCGGGCCAGGGAGACCACAAAAGCCGCGGTGTCCTGATACGTAGGCGCGTGATCAGCAGGTGCCGGGCCTTCATCGATGACCCACGGGGCCTCGATATCCGCCAGATGTGCACGCTCCAGGCCGAACGACCCATGAATCCGCTGCAGCGCCAGCGGCTCGAACACCCCGTCGAGCCCATCACGCAATGACCGCGCCGCTTCGGCGAGATCTTCATCGCCCTCCGCGACGCACTGGTTCTCCGCGGTCTCCACCTTCTCCCGCAGCGCACTGAGGTTCCTGCGCAACTGATCGGTGGACTGCGGATGGGCCCCGAAGACGGCGGCCAGATCCGCGTGCAGTCCCCCCAGAGCCTGCCCCAACCGACGGCTCAGAGCAGCGAAACTCTCCCCACTCTGAAGCATCAGCCCCGCCGTCGAGATACCGTCAGGGGCCTGAGCGGTGGCTTCGCGGACCAGACTGAGATCACCGAACTCCCAGGTCGGCGCGCCCTCGGGCGTGGGGCCGTCATCGGCAAGCTCAGCGCCGCCCCCCGCATCGCTCGGCGCCTGAGCTTCAGCATCAAGATCATCATCGGCAGCGAAACGATCCATCCACGCACCGGTCACCAGACCCAGCACACGGGGGAATGCCGTCTGCCGGTCAGCCAGCGTCAGCACCGTGTCCCGCAGCAGCGTCTCACTCTGCGCAGCCACAGGCCGGCGGAAGAAATCGACGATGAGCTGGCCGTCTCCGGGCCGCGGAGCGGACTCGGGGGCCGACTCCGGACGCACCAGAGTCCGCGTCACTGCCTCATCCGCGCCCCGGCCCGCACTGCGGCTCAGCCGCGCCGTGAACGCCGCGCGCCCGGCGACATCGCCGAAGCTCCGCGCATGGCTCCGGCCATTGCGACTGCCCCGGTCACACCGGACAGCCTCCAACCAGGCGGCCAAGAATGCGTGATCCATCGCCCCGTCATAGAGCCAACGCTCAGTCCCGTCCCCCACCGTCAGCCGGCCGATGAATGCCTCCTTACCGGCCAGGGCAGACGGACGACTGCGCAGAGCGACGGGGACAGAGATCCGATCAAGCATCGCCCCATGTTCGACGTCGAGGATATGCAACTCAAGGGTCGTCTGCGGATCGCTGACACCCTCAGGCAGGGGAAACCGCATACCTCCGACACGGGCAAGACGGCGCCGTCCAGTACGAGCCGGGAACCACGGCTGGTTCACCAGCCAGTTCTCCAGCACATCAAGGAACCCGTCCTGCTCCTCGCCGCGCAGTCGTGGCATCGTCGTCTCCTCGCCCCGTCACCTGGCAAGGGCCCGTCGGCACACCGCGAACATGGCCGACAGACCCACTGCAGGCGACGTTACCGCAGAACAGGCCAGGTGCTGCGGATTCTCAGCGCTTGTCGCCGCGCCGCGTGGCGATCTCATACAACGCGATGCCGACCGCCATCGACGCGTTCAAGGATTCAGCCGCCGCCGAGATCGGAATCGAAACGATCTGATCGCAGGTCTCGCCCACCAGACGGGACAGACCACGACCTTCCGAACCGACAACCAGCACCAGAGGATCCGTGGCCAGCGGCAGTCCCGGAAGGTCGACGACGCCATCGCCGTCGAGACCCAGGACGAAATAGCCCGCAGACTTCGCCTCACGCAGCGCCTGGGTCAGGTTCTTCGCCTGAGCCACCGGCAGGCGCGCCGCGGCACCGGCGGACGTCTTCCACGCAGTGGCCGTCACCCCGGCCGAGCGACGCTCCGGAAGCAGCACACCGTGGGCCCCGAAAGCCGCCGCAGCGCGGAGGATCGCCCCGAGGTTCCGGGGATCGGTGATGGAATCACAGGCCACCAACAGCGGCTGCTCCGCAATGTGCCCGCGCGCTGCACGCTCACGGAGATCCTCGATCAGCTCGATCGCCTCGGCATACTCATACGGCTCCAACACCAGCGCCACACCCTGATGAACAGCCTCACCGGTGGTGCGATCAAGCTGACGACGGTTGACCTCACGCACCCGCACACCGCTGGAGGCCGCATAGCGCAAGGACTCACGCACCCGACCGTCCGACTCCATGTCCACCGCCACCAGAAGCTCCTTGGCCGGGACACCCTCGGCCAGCGCCTCGACGACGGCATTGCGCCCGGCGACCACATCATCAGCCCCGTACCCGGAACCTCGCGTACGGGGCCGGGCAGCCTCGGCGCGCTCCTTGGCCCGCTCAGCCAACATCTTCTGGCGATGGGCCTTGTGATAGACACGGTCCTCAGCCTTCGGCGTCGGACCCTTGCCCTCAAGCTTCCGGCGTCCATGGCCACCGGTGCCGACCGTCGCGCCCTTCTTCTGCTTCTTCCGCACAGCGGCGGACTTCGGGCGGGAATCCTTAGCCACGGGCACTCTCCTCCTGCAGGCTCCATCGGGCGCCGTCCTTGGAATCCTCGACCGCGACGCCGACGGCGGCCAGCTGATCACGGACAGCATCAGCACGAGCAAAGTCCTTCTGCACCTTCGCCTCAGCACGTTCAGCGAGCAGGTTCTCCACGAGTCCTGCCAGCGCCGCATGCGCCGCGGAGTCCGCTGAGTGGCTCTGGTGGTCGGGGACGTCGGCGAGACCGAGCACCTCGGTCATGGTGCGCACCTGCGCGGCATACGAGCTGGCAGCGACGGTATTGGCGTCAGCCAGGGCGGAGTTCCCAGCCCTGACGGTGTCGTGCAGAACTGCCAACGCGGCGGGGACGTTAAGATCATCATCCATCGCCTGACGGAAACCCTCGGGGACGGATCCGGCCTCATCTGGCTCATCCACTGCCCCGACCTGCTCGAGGGCACGCGCCAGGAAAGACTCGATACGCTCCACAGCCGCCTGCGCCTCACTGAGCGAGGTCGGCCGGTAGTCCAGCTGCGAACGGTACTGGGCCTGGCCCAGAAAATAGCGCACTGCCCGCGGCCGAGCCGCGGCAAGCATCTCATCGGGCGAGATCGTGTTGCCGATCGACTTCGACATCTTCTCCCCCTCATAGGTCACCATCCCGTTGTGCAGCCAGAAACGGGCGAAACCATCACCGGCGGCAGAGGACTGAGCAAGTTCGTTCTCATGATGCGGAAACCGCAGGTCCAGGCCACCACCGTGGATGTCGAAGGTGGAGCCCAGGTATTTCGTGGCCATCGCCGAGCACTCCACATGCCACCCCGGCCGACCGCGGCCCCACGGGGAATCCCAGGAGGCCGTCTCCGGATCCACGCTCTTATGCCCCTTCCAGAGGGCGAAATCCCGAGGATCCCGCTTCCCACGCGGGTCCGCATCGGGAGCATCCTGCATGTCCTCCAGACGCTGGCGGGTCAGCTCCCCATAGGCAGGCCAGGAGCGGACGTCGAAATACACATCCCCGGAACCATCAGCGGCCGGGTAGGCATGGCCGGCCTCGATGAGCCGAGCGATGAGGGCAAACATCTCCGTCATATGACCAGTGGCGCGCGGCTCATACCGTGGACGGCGCACACCCAATGCGTCATAGGCGCTGTGGAACGCCTGCTCGAACCGATAGGCCAGGGCGAACCACGGCTCCGCCACCGGGCCGTCACCGGCACTGGGGTCGAAATCGTCCTGGAAGGACAGTGCAGACTTCTCCAGGATCTTGTCATCGATATCGGTGACGTTGCGTACGGAGAGCACGTCGAACCCGCTGTACTCCAGCCAGCGGATCAGAATGTCGAAGGCCACCGCCGAACGGACGTGCCCCACATGCGGACGGCCCTGCACAGTGGCGCCGCAGTAGTACAGCGAGACCCGCCCCGGTTCGAGGGGCTCGAAATCCCGGAGGCTCGCCGTCTTCGTGTCATAGAGTCGCAGTCCCACGGGCCTCAGCCTATCCGAGGCCGCGGACGACGACGGCCACCGCCGTAGCGAGCACGCCCTCACCGCGGCCGGTGAAACCCAGCCCGTCCGAGGTGGTGGCACTCAGCGACACCGGGGCACCGGCCGCTTGAGTGAGCACCCGCTGGGCCTCCTCACGCCGCGGGCCGAACTTCGGACGGTTGGCGACCAGCTGAACGGTGATGCTGCCGATAGTGCCTCCGGATTCACGGACGAGTCGCGCAGCCTCAGCCAGGAGCGTGACCCCGGAGGCCCCCGCCAACTCAGGACGGTCCGTGCCGAAATGGACACCGAGATCCCCGATACCCGCCGCACTGAACAGGGCGTCACAGGCGGCATGGGCCACGGCATCGCCGTCGGAATGCCCCGAAAGGCCCCGCTCGTCAGGCCAGAACAGACCGGCCAAGTACAGCGGACGGGCCTCTGCCTCATCAGCGAAAGCGTGGACGTCATGACCGATACCCACCTGTGGCAGGGGCAGGTGCGGGGCCTCCTGCCGCTGAGATGAACGCTGCGGCGATTGCTGAGGCGGAGTCGTCTCGACCGGTGGAGTGTCAGCGTCCATCAGGGCTCCCAGAGTAATGAGGTCAGAGGGCCCAGTGATCTTTGCAGCGAGCGGATCCCCGCTCACACAGACCGCCGGAATCCCCAGATGCTCAGCGACCATCGCTTCATCCGTGAAAGACTCCGCCGCAGCAGCGTCCATGCCTTCCAGGTGAGTGCAGATACGCGCCAATGTGGGCAGCCGGTATCCCTGGGGGGTCTGCACGGCCCGCAGGTCAGCGCGCGGCACGGTGGTGAGGATCGGTTCCACGGCTTCGGGCTCGACCAACCCCCTCTCATCACCACTGACCACCTGTTTGATCGTGTCAGCGACCGGCAGAGCCGGCACCACCGCCTCGGCACCGTCCGCCAAGGCGCCGAGCACACGCTGCGAGACCGTCACCGGGGCCAGTGGACGGGCGGCATCATGGATGAGCACCGCGGCGGACTCCTGCGCCCACCGGTGGGTGTGTGCATGCTCGGTGACCGCGCGCAGACCCCGGTGCACCGATTCCGCCCGCGTGGAGCCGCCGCTCACCGCAACGATGCTCTGCCCCGTCCGCTCACCGTGCGCCTGCGCCAGAGCCGCCAACTCAGCCCGGGCTGAGGGCTCCGCGGGCAGCACCACGACGAGGAGATCGCAGACCAGTCCCTCCGCACTCTCCAACGCACGTGCCAGCAGGGGTCTGCCCCGAAGCGGGATGAGCGCCTTCGGCATCCCGTACCCAAGACGACGGCCTTCCCCTGCCGCGACGACGATGAGCGCCCGGTGCTGCAGGGCAGCAACCGGGCGCTCATCGTTAACCGCGGCAACGCGGCGGGAATCGTTCACTTGTCGTTCTGCGGGGCCTGCTCCAGCACCTCATCGAGGAGCTTCTCGGCCTGCTCCTCGTCCAGCTTCTTCGCCAGGGCAAGCTCAGAGACCAGGATCTGACGAGCCTTGGAGAGCATACGCTTCTCACCGGCGGACAGGCCGCGATCGCTCTCCCGACGCCAAAGGTCACGCACAACCTCAGCGACCTTATTGACATCGCCCGAGGCCAACTTCTCCAGATTGGCCTTATAGCGACGCGACCAGTTGGTCGGCTCCTCGGTGAACTCCGCGCGGAGCACCTCGAAGACGTGCTCGAGGCCCTCCTTGCCGACGACGTCGCGCACTCCGACGAGATCGACATTCTCAGCGGGCACCTCGATCGTGAGATCACCCTGGGAGACGCGGAGCTTGAGGTACATCTTCTCCTCGCCCTTGATCGTCCGCATCTTCACTTCTTCAATCGTGGCCGCACCGTGGTGCGGGTAGACGACAGTCTCGCCGACCTCGAAAACCATGTATTGTTCCCCTTTCCCGCCGCCTAGTTTATCACGCGTCACACTCAGCTCAGCGTGTCGGAGCGCAGCCGCCGAGAGCTTCGGAATAGACTCTGCGCCTTCAGAATTTCGACGCACTGTAGAATTGCTGACGCACTCACACGGGCGCACGCGCGATGCAGTAGCCTGGAGTGCAGATCACCGTCGCACCAGACCCCGCAGAGGAGACTCCGACGTGAAGCTCGCGCCTACCGCGTCCCGCCGCATCGCCGCGGCCACGATCGCAGCTGCTGCCGTCGCCGGCATGACCGGCTGCAGCGCGGCCAACTACATGGCCACCACCCACGCCTACTCGGCCTCCGACGGAGTCAAGACTGACATCGATCAGGTCAAGTTCCGTCACCTGGCTCTGGTCACCGACGCCGAGGGCAACCCGGCACGAGTGATCGGCTCAGTGGACAACGGCGGCACGGAGGACGCCCAGGTGAGCATCGAAGTCGGCGGCGATTCCTTCGACCTCGATGTCCCCTCCGGCGAGGAGATCTCCCTCGAGCACGACGAAGAGTTCATCGTCGGAGCACTCGACGCGGCCCCCGGTTCCTTCTACGAGGTCACCGTCGAAGCCGACGGCAGCTCCGAGCAGCTGCAGGTCAGTGTCCTCGACGGCGTGCTCGAGGAGTACCGGGACCTGATCCCTGAGGGCTACGACGAGACCACCACCGAACACCTCGAGCACGGACCGGACACCTGGGGCTCCGGAGCCGCGCACCACGAAGACGATCACTGAGATCGACTCCCCCTCCACGTCTGAGCGGCTGCCTCACGGCTGAGGCCACAGCCTGTTCCCGACCGTTCAGCTATGTGGGTGGTTCGGGACGTCACATAGAAACAGCCCGAACCACCCACATAGCTGAACGCCTCGGCACCCGTCAGGATGCACACCTGAAGATGCTGAAACTGCCTCTTATGGTGCACTGCTGGCCTGGTGCGCTGGCTGTCCAGTAGCGCTACGTGCGGGACTATGCCCCGGCCAGCAGACGCCGCAACCGCTGGGGATCCACTCGCCAGAAATCGCGCACCGCACCATCGATCCGCAGCACCGGCAGCTCCTCGGCGAAGCGATCCAGCAGCTCAGGGTCATCAGTGACATCCACCTCGGTGACCTGCAGGCCGAACTCCGCGGAGACCTCCGCACTGGTAGCCAGCATCTGCTCGCACAGATGACAGCCCCGCTTGGTCAGCACCTCGATCTGCGCCACGGCGGAGGCCGCCTCGGCAGATACCTCATCAGCAGTCATGGTCCTCAGTTCCTCACCAGTCGTCCCGAACATATTCGACGCACACACTCTGGCGCTCCCTGGCATCAGTCCGGCGCGAAACGCCTCCAGAGACGCGGAGACCCCGCAGGCTCATCGCCTCGCGGGGTCTCATCGCGGCATCGTCAGCCAGTACGTCACTTCTTGTTGCGACGCTGGTGACGGGTCTTACGCAGACGCTTGCGGTGCTTCTTCTTCGCCATGCGCTTGCGGCGCTTCTTGATCACAGAGCCCATAGGGTTCAGGTCCTTCTGTCGGTGGACGGGAAAACGTCTCGGAACAGTGTAGCCCCCCGAGGAGTGCGCCGAGGAATCGGCGCCTTCACCCGTGACCTACCCCGTCACCCACCTCAGTCGAACCAGGGGTCCAGACCGTAAAGCGGGAAGAGCTCCTTGCGGGTCTGGATCACCGCGCGATCCACCGGATCGGCAGGGTCATAACCCACCTCCCAGGAACGCCACCACAACTCAGCGTCATCGTTCATCCACTCCGGTGCCTCGACCCCGTAACGCTGGTGCACATACTCCCGCCAGGACCCGGGCACCTGGGTGCGTAACGGGATCGGACTGCCGCCGACCACCGCGCACAGATGCGCCCAGCTGCGCGGCACCACACGGAAGACCTCATAGCCGCCGCCGCCGGTGGCGATCCACCGGTTCTCGCACAGCTCCTCAGCCAACACGGCGATATCCAGCGCCACCTGCCGCTGCGCGTCGATGCTCAGCGAGAGGTCCGTCAGCGGATCGAGATGGTGGGAATCGCAGCCGTGCTGAGAGACGATCACCTCCGGCTCAAACGCCGCGACCAACGCCGGCACCACGGCATGGAAGGCGCGCAGCCATCCGGCATCACGAGTGGTCGGCGGCAGGGCCAGATTGACCGCGGTGCCATCAGCCTGCGCACCGCCGATCTCATTCGGGAAGCCGGTCCCCGGGAAGAGGGACACCCCCGTCTGGTGCAGTGAGATGGTCATGACCCGAGGATCGTC
Source organism: Nesterenkonia aerolata (assembly GCF_031470965.1). Classification (NCBI taxonomy): domain Bacteria; kingdom Bacillati; phylum Actinomycetota; class Actinomycetes; order Micrococcales; family Micrococcaceae; genus Nesterenkonia; species Nesterenkonia aerolata. The sequence goes on from NZ_JAVKGR010000023.1 coordinate 8,603, forward strand.
CCAGAAGATGCTCTGCGTGCCGTCACCGTGGTGGGCATCGACGTCGAGATACACCACCCGCTGGGTACCGGTGTCCAGCAACCGCTGCACCGCCACGGCGGCATCGTTGTACACACAGAACCCCGAGGCCCGGTTCCGCGAGGCGTGGTGCATCCCCCCGGCGAAGTTCACCGCCCGCACCGCACGGCCCGTCCGCACCGCTTCGGCGCATTCCCAACTGCCCTGGGCGATGCGCGCCGCCGAATCATGGATGTCCGCGAAGATCGGCACATCCTCGGTGCCCAGGCCGAAGTCCGGGGCCGCCGTCCCCGCCGCAGCGGCCTTGACCGCGGCCACGAAGTCCGCGTCATGGACGCTCTCCAGCGTCTCATCCGCTGCGACCTCAGGGTGCAGCAGGTCGAAGCAGCCCTCCTCCAGCAGACCAAAGTCCCGGCACAGCCTCTCGGTCAGCTCCAGTCGCACCGGGTCCATCGGGTGGGCGTCACTGAAGCGGTAGCGCACCAGGGCGTCGTCCCACACGAGAGCCGTCGGAATCTCAGGGCGGAATGAGGGCTTCGTCACAGTCCTCACTCTACGGCACCGGGCGGCGTCGCCATGCTCCGAGAAGCCGGATGACGTGGGATGAGCCTCAGTCCTCACCGGCGAATCGTTCGAGGTTGCTGACGTCACCGGAGACGATGATCGTGTCACCGGAGGAGACCAACGTATCCGGCTGGGCGTAGACGAAATCCCGGCCCGGAGACTTCACCCCCACCACGTTGACCCCGTGGCGGTCCCGCGGATGCGCCTGCTCGATCGTCATCCCCTGCATGCACCGCGGCGGCGGCATCTTCACGATGGCGAAATCATCGTCGAACTTGATGAAGTCCATCAGGTGTCCGGAGACCAGATGCGCCACACGGACCCCGGCATCATGCTCCGGGTAGACCACATGCTCACACCCGATCCGCTCCAGGATCTTGCCGTGGGCACGGTTGATCGCCTTGCCCCAGACCTGATCGATCTCCAGATCCACCAGGTTCACGGCGATCAGCACCGAGGACTCGATGGAAGTGCCCACCCCGACCACTGCGATGTCGAAATCCGCCGCTCCCACCTGTGCCAAGGCCTCAGGATCCGTGGCATCGGCTTCGACCACATAGGTGAAGCGGTCCGCGTACTTCTGCACCAGGGAACGGTTGCGTTCCACGGCCAGGACCTCACGGCCCTCCGCCATCAGCTCTTCACCCAGCGCGACGCCGAAGCGCCCCAGCCCGACGATCAGCACCGGCAGGTTCTTGCGTCTGCGACGGTCACCCAATGAGCGGCCTCCCTTCAGGAAGACGGTAGCGCACCCGCTCAGTGCGCATCGCCATCGCCGCGGCGAAGGTGATGATCCCGACCCGCCCGGCGAACATGAGCCCGGTGAGCACATAGAGACCTGCCGGTGGAAGATCCTCGGTCAGCCCGGAGCTGAGCCCGCAGGTGGCGAAAGCGGAGATCGACTCGAACAGCGGCCGTTCCAGCTGCTCGCCGCTGATCATCATCAGCGCCAACGCGGAGGCCAGCACCAGGGTCACCCCCAACACAGCGACGGCGACGGCGACGCGCACCGTCGAGGCCACGATCGTGCGGCCGTGGGCCATGACCTCCTCGTGACCGCGCGCCTCCGCCAGGATGGCCAGGAAGAGCACCGCGATCGTGGTGACCTTCAGCCCGCCTGCCGTGGAGACCGAGCCGCCGCCGGCGAACATCAGCGCGTCGGTGATGAGCATCGTCTCAGAGCGTTCATCCACCGGGTCGATCACCGAGAAGCCCCCGGAGCGCATCATCACCGAGGCGAACAGGGAGTTCTGCAGCTTATCGAACCAGCTCAGTTCACCCAGGGTCCGCTGCTCGTTCCACTCCAGTGCGGCGTAGGCGGCCGTGCCGAGCAGCAGCAGCACCACAGAGACCTCGACCGTCAGCCTCGCGTGGATGGACCAGCGCCTGAGGTGCCAGCGGTGCCGGTAGAGCACCAGTAGCACCGGGAAGCCCAGGCTGCCCAGGAAGACGCCCACCATCAGGGTGCCCAGGACCAGCGGATCATGCTCGAACCCGGCCAGCCCCTCGGGGTGGAGCACGAAACCAGCGTTGTTGAACGCCGACACCGAGTAGAACACCCCGTGCCACAGACCCTCACGGAAGGAACCCTCCAGCACTGCGAACCGGGGCACCAGCACCACCGCCAGCAGCGCCTGGATCACCAGGGTGAACAGGACCACGGTGCGGATGAGCGTGCCGGTCTCCCCCAGCCTGCCGGTGGGCATGCCCTCCTGGGCCAGCAGCCGGGTCCGCAGCCCCAGATGACGGGTCACGCTGATCGCCAGCAGTGCCGCGATGGTCAGGATGCCCAGTCCGCCGATCTGAATGCCCAGCAGGATCACCACGTGCCCGGCGGTGGACCAGTGCTCGGCCGTGTCCACCGGCGTCAGCCCCGTGACAGCGACCGCGGAGGTGGCGACGAACAGGGCCTCATGCAGCTGCGCCGGACCCTCAGCGGCAGTGGCCCACGGCATCGTCAGCAGCGCAGTGAACAGCGCGATGACCAGGGCGAAGATCAGCAGGGCCGAACGTGCCGGGGAGGAACTGGTGAAGCTGCGCACCATCACACCCGCACGCCCCGCAGCGCTCAGTGAGCTGCCGCGGTGTGTTCCCACCGTCGTCATGCTCTACAGGATAGACCTCTCGACGGTCTGCTCACTCCCCGGCAAGATCCCGGCTGATCTCCGCCGCCCGTGCCGCACTGGCGGACACCGCGGCATGCACCGCCTGCGGAAGCCCGCCCTCGGTCAGAGCGGCGATGCCGCGTTCGGTGGTCCCGTTCGGCGAGGTCACGGCCTGGCGCAGCGAGGCGGCGTCACCGGCGCCCTGGTTCAGTGCGGACACCAGCATGTCCCCAGCACCCTGGATGGTCTGAGCGGCCAGATCGGCGGCCAGCTCCGGGGGCAGCCCCCGCTCCGCACCAGCAGCCGCCAGATGCTCGGCCAAGAAGAACACATAGGCAGGCCCCGAACCGGACACCCCGGTCAGCGCATCGATCTGCGTCTCCTCCACCACATGGACAGCACCGCAGGCCGAGAGCAGGTCACGCACTCGGTGCAGTTGCTGAGCCGAGGTGTGCTCACCCGCGGCCAAGCCGACGACGCCACGGCCCACCGAGAGCGGAGTGTTCGGCATCGAGCGGATCACCGGCTGCCCCTGAGGCAGGGCCTGCTGGAGCATGTCGACGGTCACCGCGGCGGCCACGGAGACGACGACGGCATCGGGCTCCAGAGCATCAGCGATCTCAGTGCAGAGATCCGTGATCTGGTGCGGTTTCACTCCGAGCATCACCAGATCGGCCGAGGCCGCCGCCTGCTGGTTCGCCGTGCGCTCGGATTCGACGCTCTCCTCAGCCACCACCTCGATGCCCAGCTCCTCTGCCCGGGCACAGGCCGAGGCCGCCGAACGCGTCGTGGCGACGACGTCCTGGGCTGACACTCCGGAGGCCAGGAGTCCTTTCAGGATGGCTCCGTTCATCGAACCGAGCCCGAGCATCGCGATGCGCATCAGTACGCCTCCTGTCCGTGGTCCTGTTCCTGGCCGAGATGATGACGGGCGAACTCCAAGGACTCCGCCAGACGTTGTTCCCGCTCACCGGCCTGCTTCGCGCTGCGGGTGGCCACCTCCACGGCGACGACCCCGTCGAAACCGATCTCCGGCAGCAGCTCCAAGGTCTCGGCCACACGCTGTTCACCGCGGCCAGGCACCAGGTGGTCATCTTTGAAACCACCGGTCAGCCCGTCGGTCAGATGCACGTGCCGCAGCCGGGAGCCCAGCGCGCGGCAGGATTCATAGGAATCGGCCTCCGCGGTGGCCGCGTGGGAGAAGTCCCAGGTGACATGCGGGTAGGACTGTGGCACCGGGTCCCAGTGCGGCAGGTACATCGCGGCGGTCCGTCCACCGGCCCGCCAGGGGTACATGTTCTCCACCGCACAGAGGATTCCGGTGTCCTCTTCGATCTCCGCGATCCCCTCGGCGAACTTCTCCGCGTAGCTGCCCTGCCACCTGAACGGCGGGTGCGCGACGATCGTGGAGCAGCCGAGGTCCTGGGACAGATGGGCGCTGCGCCAGAGCTTCTCCCAGGCGGAGCCCCACACCTGCTGGGTCAGCAGCAGTGTGGGCGCATGGATGGCGACGATGGGCTGGCCGTAGCGTTCGGAGAGTCGCGCCAGAGCCTTGGCGTCCTGGGTCTCCGTCCGGTGGGTGACCATCACCTCGACCCCGTCGTAGCCCAGATCCCGGGCGATGGAGAACGTGTCCTCCACCCCCAGGGGGTAGACCGACGAGGAGGACAGGGCCACCGGGATGTGAGTTCCGCGCGCGGCGGGGACGGACTGCGGCGCCTGCTGGGCAGCGTGCTCATCGACGGGCATGGGCCACTCCGGTCCGTGCGGCGGGGACGTTCGGGTGCTGAGGACGGGCCAGGTCCCCCGCCATCTCCACATGCCCCACACCCGGGGCCGAGGCCTCATCGACGCCGTTGCGGCGCACCAGGGCATCGAGGCGACGCAGGATCAGCCCCTCTCGCAGAGCCCACGGGCAGATCTTCACCTCGTCGAGCTCGAAGGTCTTCATCGCCGTCTCCGCGGCCACCGCCCCGGCGAAGACCTGCCGGGCGCGGGTCACTGAGACGCCGGGCAGTTCCGCGCGCTGATCTGCGCTCATCTGGCTGAGCTTCTTCGTCAACGGTTTCAGGTCCTCGTAGCGCAGCACCCGTTCGACATAGGGGCCCTCAGCTGAGGGCGCGGCACCGGTCATCCGAGCCAGGGAACGGAAGGTCTTAGAGGTGGCCAGCACCTCGGTATGCGAGGCCAACGTGGGGAACTCGCGGCGGGCTGCCTCCAGCTCCTCCTTCACATAGGCCTTCAGATCCTTGATCTGGGACTTCGTCGGTGGATCGTCATCGAGGAACTGCCGCGTCAGCCGCCCGGCACCCAGCGGCACGGAGATGGCTGTGGAGGGAAGCTCGTCCTGTCCGTAGGCGATCTCGAAGGAGCCGCCGCCGATGTCGAAGTTCAGGATGTGCCCGGCCGACCAGCCGCGCCAGCGCCGCGCCGCCAAGAACGTCATCGCCGACTCCTGGGCCCCTTCGAGCTCCATGAGCTCCGCATCGGTCTCTTCTCGGACCCGGGTGAGGACCTGCTCACCGTTGGTGGCCTCGCGGATCGCCGACGTGCAGAAGGCCAACAGATCCTCAGCACGGTGCCGCGCGGCGAAACGCACCGCCTCATCGATGAACTCGATGAGCTGGTCCTGACCGGCGCGGGTGATCGCGCCGTCGTCGTCGAGGTGCTGGACCAGGGAGAGCGGGCGCTTATGCGAGGCGAAGGCCTCAGGCTTCGCCCCGGAATGCGCATCGACGAGCAGCAGGTGGACGGTGTTGGAGCCGATGTCGAGCACGCCCAGACGCATGAGTACTCCCTCAGGACCCGGACTTCGCGGTGGACTTCTTGGCGGCAGGTTTCTTGGCAGCGGGTTTCCTGGCCGGCGACTTCTTCGCCGGAGACTTCCTGGCGGTGGACTTCTTCGGCGCCGGGCCCTTGGCCCGTTTCTCCGCGAGCAGCTCGAAGGCCCGGTCCTTGGTCAACGACTCCACTGTGGTCCCCCGAGGAACAGTCACATTGGTCTCGCCGTCGGTCACATAGGGACCGAAGCGGCCGTCCTTGACCACCACCGGCTTCTCCGTGGTCGGATCCTGCCCGAACTCCGCCAGCGGCTTGGCCGCAGCACGCCGGCCCCGCTGCTTGGGCTGAGCGTAGATCGCCTTCGCCTCGTCGAGGGTGATGGTGAACAGCTGCTCCTCCGAGTCGATGGAGCGGGAGTCTGAGCCCTTCTTCAGATACGGGCCGAAACGGCCGTTCTGCGCGGTGATCTCCTCGCCGTCAGCATCGACGCCGACGACCCGCGGCAGCGAGAGCAGCTTCAGCGCCTCCTCCAGGGTCACCGTCTCCAGGCTCATCGACTGCAGCAGCGAGCCTGTCCGCGGCTTCTCCTTCGCAGGCTTCTTCTTCGGCTTCGGGTTGCCGTTCTTGTAGTACTCCGTGGGCTGGGAGTCGTAGTAGGCCTGCAGCTGCTCCTGCGTCCACTCCGGGATGACCTCGGTGACGTAGGGGCCGAAGCGGCCGTCCTTCGCGGCGATCTCCCGGCCGGTCTGTGGGTCCGTGCCCAGAATCTTGCCCGAGTGCCGGGCCTGCTCGAAGAGCTCCTCCGCCTTCTGCGCGGTCAGCTCATCGGGGGCGAGGTCCTCCGGAAGATTCGCGCGGACCGGCTCTGCCTCGGCATCGGCATCCGCCGGTGCGGGGCGCTCCAGATAAGGTCCGTAACGCCCGACGCGCAGGGTCACGCCCTCAGCGATCTCGATGGAGTTGATCGCCCGGGCATCGATCTCGCCGAGCGTGTCGACGACGTCGCGCAGCCCCTGCTCACCGTTGTCCGCACCGAAGTAGAAGTTCTGCAGCCAGGCCTGCCGCTGAATCTCTCCGCGGGCGATCTGGTCGAGGTCATCCTCCATCCGGGCGGTGAAGTCATAGTCCACGTAGCGGTCGAAGTGCTCTTCGAGCAGCCGGATCACGGAGAACGCGGTCCAGGAGGGGATCAGCGCCGAACCGCGCTTGGTCACATAGCCGCGGTCCATGATCGTGGAGATCGTCGGCGCATAGGTCGAGGGACGTCCGATCTCCCGCTTCTCCAGCTCGGCGACGATGGAGGCCTCGGTGTACCGCGCCGGAGGCGTGGTCTCGTGCCCCCTGGCCTCGATGTCCTCACCGGTCAGCGGCTGCCCCTGTTCCAGATGCGGCAGCCGCTTGGAGCCTGCCTTCTCCGTCTCGGAGGTCTCCTCGGTCTCCCCGGAGGAGGTCTCCCGCGCCTCTTCATAGGCGGAGAGGAACCCGGGGAAGGTGATGACGGTGCCGGAGGCCCCGAACGTGGCCCGCCGCCCGTCGGAGGCCTGCCCGGTAAGCCGCACCGAGGCGGTGAATCCCTTGGCATCGGCCATCTGCGAGGCGATGGTCCGCTTCCAGATCAGCTCGTAGAGGCGGAACTCCTCACGGCTGAGCTCGTTGGCGACCTGGCCGGGGGTCCGGAAGTGGTCACCGGCCGGGCGCACCGCCTCGTGGGCCTCCTGAGCCGAGTCGCTCTTCTTCGCGTAGTACCGGGGACGCTCCGGCACGGAATCCCCGCCGTAGAGCTCAGAGGCCTGACGCCGCGCAGCCGTCACAGCCTCCTGGGACAGGTTCACCGAATCGGTACGCATATAGGTGATGTAGCCGTTCTCGTACAGCCGCTGGGCGACCTGCATGGTCACCCGGGAGGAGAACCGCAGACGCCGCGAGGCCTCCTGCTGCAGCGTGGAGGTGGTGAACGGCGGCGAGGGGCGGCGGCTGTAGGGCTTGTCCTCGACCGAATCGACGTCGAACCGTGCGCCCGCCAACCCCTCGGCCAGTGATTCGGCGTCCTCGCGCGTGAGCACCGAGACCTCGGTGCGGCTGCGTGTGGACTTCAGCTGGCCGCGGTCGTCGAAGTCCGAGCCCTGGGCGACCCGGGCGCCGTCGACGGCGGTGAGCTTGGCGCTGAAGGACTCCCCACCTGCCGCGGCGTCGGTGGAGAACACACCGGAGAGATCCCAGTATGAGGCGGGGATGAACGCCATGCGCTCACGTTCGCGCTCGACGACCATGCGGGTCGCCACGGACTGCACGCGCCCGGCGGAGAGGCCACGGCCGACTTTGCGCCACAGCACCGGGGAGATCTCATAGCCGTAGAGCCGGTCCAGGATGCGCCGGGTCTCCTGGGCATCGACCAGGTGCTGGTCGATCTCGTGGATGTTCTCCATCGCCCGGGAGATGCCTTCTCGAGTGATCTCGGTGAAGGTCATCCGGTAGACCGGCACCTTGGGCTTGAGCACTTCGAGCAGGTGCCAGGCGATCGCCTCACCCTCGCGGTCGGCGTCAGTGGCTAAGTACAGCTCCGAGGCGCTCTTCAGGGCACGTTTGAGTTCGGTGACCTTCTTCTTCTTCGAATCGGAGACCACGTAGTACGGTTCGAAGCCGCCCTCCGGGTTGACCGCGAACTTTCCGAACGGGCCCTTCTTCATCTCAGCCGGCAGGTCTGAGGGCTGAGGCAGGTCTCGGATGTGCCCGGCGGAGGCGTCGACGATGAAGTCGTCGCCGAGATACTTGGCGATCGACCTGCTCTTCGCCGGCGACTCAACGATGACGAGCTTCTTGCCGTCTGCGGACTGGGTGGGCACTGGGCTCCTCGATCCTGGGGGACGGTGATCAGCGGCGCGCTGCGCCGGGCTGGGCTGGTCCGGGCCGGCACGATGAGCATCACCGAGCGGACCGGGGCATCGGGTGCTCAATATAACAGGGGCAGACCACCTCTCCGTGACCTCTCCCCAGCGAGTATGGCGCAGAGCTCTGACATTGCGGTAGTGTCCGGCGGCCGTTCAGTGGTCGTATCGGCGATACTCGTATACTTTGCGACGGCCGTTCAGCACACCGCGATCAGTGTGCGGTCAAGAACCCCTCGACGTAGAGGTCGAGCACTTCAGCACGCAGACTCTCCGACAGGGCCTCGACGTCGGTCTCACCGTCATCGAGCAGCGTGGTCACCGCGGTGATGAGCTGTGCGACGGTGAACTCTCCGTCGGCAGCGCCGAGCACACCGGCTGCCGCGGAGGACACCGGGCGCACGCGGCGCAGACCCGCGCCCTGCCGGGCGAGGATCACTTCGGGATCGGGAGCGCCGAAGCGCTGATGACGTTCTTCGGTGACGTCCTCGGCGGCGACCAGCTGCCGGTTCAGCACGGACTCGGCATCGGTGTCCACCGCGTGCATCCGTGCGGCCGTGTCTGCGAGGACGAGGCCTGCGGGCTGTTCGATCGGCTGCCGGAGTTCCTCGAACCGGTGTAGTGGGTGTAGTGATGAGCTCTGCCCAGCTTCCTCCGGGCGGCGCAGCCAGATCAGCCCGAAACCGATGCGGCCGACGTCCCGGGAGGCGAAGTCCTCCAGGTACTCGGCGAAGCGCCGCCGGTAGTCCTCCAGATCACGCTCGGTGGAGGCGTCGCGGAGCCAGGTCTCGGCGTATTCGGCCGGGTCCTGTTCCTCCCGCTGGATGAACCAGGCCTCCAGCCCCGCCTGCTCCGCCCAGCGGCGTGGACGCGCCGACCACTCGGTGCCGCCGGTGATCTCCCAGTTGCCGAGCATCTGTGCTGTGCCGCCCGGGGCCAGGACGCCGGGCAGCCCGTCGATGAGCTCGGCCATGAGCTCATCACCGGCCCGACCGCCGTCGCGGTAGGTGTAGCGCCTGCTGCCGGTACGCGGGGTGATCACGAAGGGCGGGTTGCTGACCACCAGGTCGAAGCGTTCCCCGGCCACCGGTTCGAGCAGACTGCCCTGACGCAGCTCGACGCGCTCATCCAGGTGCTCAGGGTCGAGGTCCAGTGCCGCGGCGTTGAGCAGCAGATTGCAGTGCGCGAAGCTCAGCGCCCGGGTGGAGAGGTCTGTGCCGATGACGTGATCGGCGTGATCGAGCAGATGGAACAGCTGGATGCCGCAGCCGGTGCCGATGTCCAGGGCGCGGGGGACCCGGCGGCGGTGTGTGATCGACGCCAGGGTCAGGCTGGCCTGGCCGACGCCGAGGACGTGTTCATCGGGCAGGGCCCCGTCCACCTGGTGTGCGCTGAGATCGGAGAGCACCCAGAGATCGCTGGTCTCGACGGCATCCGGGACGTCGGCGACACCAAGGCCATCGGCGGAGTCGGCGGAATCCCCGTCTTCCCGGCTCGGTGTGTCCTGATGCGGTGGGGTCTGATGCGGTGTGGCCCGGCTCGGTGGGGTCCGGTGCCGTTGGGTCTGATACGGCCGCAGGTCGACGGCGGGGGCGACGATGTCACCATCGACGACCACCAACCCCAGCCGCCGGAGCCCGTCCGTGCGGATCTGCGGCAGTGCGACGTCCACCTGATCACCGGTGACGGCCACGCCGAGCAGAAAAAGGCCGGTCAGCACGGCACAGGGGTGTGGGGGGTGTCCAGCCTGCGCAGCCGCATGCAGATGTGCCATGAGCTGGGACTGTCCCGGCACGATCTGTTCACGGTCCAGGGCGGCGACCGCCTCGGCCCCGATCAGCTCAACGATGCGGTCATTGGTGAACTCGGCACTACGCAGGTCCTGCGCCAAGCCGGCCCACATCGGCCACGGGTCAGGGTCCGGTGCCGGCAGTGCCGCAGCCTGTTCCCGGGGCATGAGAGTTGCTGTGGAGCCGGCGGCCCTCAGCGGGTGCGGCGCTGCGGGGGTCATCGGCGGCGCTCCTTCTCCAGGGTGCCGGTGTTCGGGTGCTGCGGGTCTGCGGCGATCCGTGCCCGGCAGTCCTCACACCGCTGCTGTGACGGGATGTGTTGGCAGTCCTCGCAGTAGAGCTGCAGGGTGGAGCATCCCCGATCCATGCAGTTGTGGTAGCTGCTTGTCGGAGCCTGGCAGACGCTGCAGCGGCCCAGGGTCACGGCCTGATCGCTGAAACGGGTGTTCATCCGCCCGTCGAAGACGTAGAGCTCACCCTCCCAGAGGCCGGAATCTCCGTAGGCCTCCCCGTAGCGGGCGATGCCGCCGTCGATCTGGTACACCTCCTGGAAACCGCGTTGGGTCATCAGCGCGGAGAGGACTTCGCAGCGGATTCCGCCGGTGCAGTAGGTGACCACCGGCTGATCCTTCAGGTGGTCATACCGGCCGGAGTCGAGCTCGGCGACGAAGTCCCGGGTGGTCTCCGTCTCCGGCACCACCGCACCGGAGAACCGGCCGATCGCGGCCTCCATCGCGTTGCGTCCGTCGAAGAACGTCACTTCACGGCCGCGGGCGCGCTCGGTGTCCACCAGCTGGTGGACCTGTTCGGGCCGCAGGTGGGTGCCGGCGCCGACCACACCCTCCTCGTCGACCTCGATCTGCTCAGGCACGCCGAAGGCGACCAGCTCCGGGCGCACTTTCACGGAAAGCCGGGGGAACTGCTCCGCACCGCCGGATGACCACTTGAACTCCATGCCGGAGAAGGGCTCGTACTCCCGAGTGCGGCGGACGTACTGTTTGACCGCGGAGAGCTCCCCGCCGACAGTGCCGTTGATGCCCTGTTCCGAGACGATGATCCGGCCCTTCAGGCCTAGCCCACGGCAGAGTTCCAGCTGCCAGAGGCGCACTGCCTGCGGATCGGAGATCGGGGTGAACGCGTAATAGAGGACGATGCGGGATACACTCACGTCCACATCGTAATAGCCCATCGTCCGACCACCGTTTGCGGCATCTTTATCAACTCGTTGCCTGATATGGCTTCACCTCCGGAGCGCAGATGGCCGTATAGTCGAGCTATGACTTCTGAGCTGAACGACGACCTGGTCCGGACGTGGGTGACCGGATGGGCGCGCACGCACGGCTTCGACGTGCATCACGACGGCGCCGTCCACTCTGCTCTGCGCTCGGACTCCACGGACCAGTGGGAGTACATCGTCTACTCCCCCGCTGAGACTGATCTGCGGAAAGTCTCCTCGGCGGTTGCGAAGGGGCCTAACCGGCTGCTGACCGTCATCGTCGAACCCGAGAAGGACTCGTTTGCTGAGCCGGATGAGTACGGCCTGCGGCTGATCTCCGACGAGGAGAAGCTCATGGTGGTGGACATGGGCTTCCAGGACGTCGAGGATCCGATCACCCCGGAGGGGTACAGCACCGAACGTGAGGACGCCGACGGGTGGACGCTGTTCACCGTGCGTCAGGGGGACCACCTGGCCGCGCGCGGTCGCCTGGCCGTGGTGGACAACTACGCCATCTTGGACCGCATCTACACCAACCCGGACTTCCGGCGTCAGGGGCTGGGCACCTTCGTCACGCGGGCGCTGACCGCGATCGCGCTGGAGCAGGACGTCGAAGAAGGTCTGCTGGTGGCCACCGGAGACGGCCAGGAGCTCTACGAGTTCCTCGGTTGGACGCTGCTGGGCGATGTGCATATCTACGGTGGTCCGAAGGCCTCGGAGACGGAGTCCACGCACTCGCAGTTCGACGAGATCGACAGCGAGTGAGCCGGACTGGGAAGAAAGTCACCGCTGGGCGATCACCTCACTGAGGAGGGTGACCCCTTCGACCTGCTGAAGCGGGCCGGACTGCCGAGCATCGCCGGTGAGACCGGCCCGCTTCGCCATGTCCGGACGTTGCCGGGCCGTGCCGCCCGGGGTGGTCAGTGGCCTGCGTGGGTGCCGGAATCGTTGCGTGCCGGCTACCGGCAGCTGGGGGTTTCTGCCCCCTATACCCACCAGGTGCAGGCGGCGGAGCCGTTGCAGGGCGGGCGGCACGTCATCCTGGCCACCGGTACTGCCTCGGGGAAGTCCCTGGGCACTCAGCTGGCGGGGCTGGCTTCCGCCGTTGAAGCCGGCGGCACCATGCTCTACCTCTCCCCCACTAAGGCCCTGGCGGCTGATCAGCTGGAGGCGTTGGAACAGTTGGCGGAGGCGGTCGGGGAACTGCCCGGTCGGGGGATGCTGCGCCCGGCGGCCTATGACGGGGATACCGATGTGGAGACTCGCCGTTGGGTGCGGAGCCATGCCGACGTCGTGCTGACTAACCCGGATATGCTCAATGTGGGGATTCTGCCGAATCACCGGGCTTGGGCGCGGTTCTTCTCCCGGCTGCGGTACGTCGTCATCGATGAGGCTCATTCCTGCCGGGGGATCTACGGGTCGCATATCGCACTGCTGCTACGGCGGCTGCGCCGGATCTGCGCGCACTACGGGTCAGCGCCGGTGTTCGCCGGTGCCTCGGCGACTTCCGGGGCGCCGGGGGCTTCCTTCGCGCGGCTGATCGGTGTGGCCGACGAGGATGTGGTGGCGGTGACCGAGGACGGCTCACCGCATGCACCGGTGGATGTGTATCTCTGGGAGGCCGGGGCCTCGGACCGTCTGGGGGATCAGGGGGCGCCGACGAAGCGTTCGCTGAGTGTGGAGGCTGCCGATGTGCTCACTGATCTGGTGGTCTCCGGGGCCAGGACTCTGGCGTTCATCCGTTCCCGGCGTGGTGCGGAGACGATCGCCCGAATTGCCGGGGAGTCGCTGCGAGAGGTGGACCCGTCCTTGGTGGGCCGTGTGGCCGCCTATCGGTCCGGATATCTGAAGGAGGAACGCCGCGAGCTGGAGGAGGCGCTGCGCTCCGGGGCTCTGCTGGGTGTGGCCTCGACGCCGGCGTTGGAGCTGGGGATCGATATTGCGGGGTTGGATGCCGTCATCATCTCCGGGTGGCCGGGGACTCGGGCATCGTTCTTCCAGCAGTTGGGCCGGGCGGGGCGGTCCGGGCAGCGGGGGGCGGCGTTCTTCATCGCTGGGGATGATCCGTTGGATACGTTCTTATTGGATCACCCGGAGGCCATCTTCGACACTGCCGTGGAGGATGCGGTGATCGATCCGGCGAATCCGCATGTGGCGGCACCACATCTGTTGGCGGCGGCTCAGGAGGTGCCGCTGACGCCGTCGGATGCTGAGCTGTTCGATTCTGGGCGGTGGTTGATCGATGCACTGACCGAGCAGGGGCATCTGCGCCGGCGTCCCCGTGGCTGGTTCTTCGCTCACGATGGCGTCTCTGCGGCGGGTTGGGTGCGGCTGCGTTCCGACGGCGGGGGGCCGTACACGATTGTGGCCGCGGAGTCCGGGCAGGTGATCGGGGATATCGGTGCTGCGCAGGTGCACTCGCAGGCTCATCCGGGGGCGGTGTATGTACATCAGGGCCGCAGCTATGAGGTCCAGGAGCTGGATGAGCAGGACCAGGTAGTGGTGGTTTCTGAGTCTTCGCCGCCGTTCTATACGCAAGCGCGGGAGACCACGTCGATCCGTGTGTTGGCTGAGCACCGCAGTGCTGAGTGGGGGCGGTTCCGGTTACACGCTGGGGAGGTGGAGGTGACCGGCGCCGTCGTCGGGTTCCAGCGCAAGGCCCTGGGCACCGGTGAGGTCCTCTCCGATGAGCCGTTGGATATGGAGCCCTCTGTCCTGCGGACCCGAGCGATGTGGTTCACGGCCCCGGAGACGCTGCTGGCGGCGGCGGGGGTGGTGCCGGAGCAGGTGCCGGGGGCGCTGCATGCTGCTGAGCACGCGATGATCGGGCTGCTACCGCTGATCGCGTCCTCTGACCGGTGGGACATCGGCGGGGTCTCCACTGCCCTGCACCGGGATACTGAGCTGCCCACAGTGTTCGTCTATGACGGGCATCCTGGTGGGGCTGGTATCGCTGAGCGCGGGTTTGAGGCGGCGGAGGAATGGATCCGGGCGACGGCGGCGACGATCCGCCGCTGCCCTTGTGCCTCTGGCTGCCCGTCCTGTGTGCAGTCCCCCAAATGCGGGAACCGCAATGCCCCGTTGGAGAAGCTTGCTGCGCTGCATCTGCTGGAGGCACTCGTCGCGGCGCCGCAGGAGCTGTGAGTTCCATCGGACAGCGCGGCGAGCACGAGTGTGCCTCCCTCGCGTAGGTAGTCCTGGCAGACGACCCACTGCGGACGGTCTGAGATGCGAGACGATTCACCGTGATCAGTAAAGACACGTTCAGCACCAGCGGCGCGCAGCTCGGTCTCTTGGGATCACGGGTTCTGCTCACGGGTACTCACCCGCGCATATCCAATGATCGTCATCTATGCTCCTGCCGTCGCCGTTACCAAGAACGGTACGGCAGCAGTTCTGGTGACGATGAGCTTTCGGAACAGAGTTTCAATGACGTTGTTATCGGAGGATCGGGAGCGTCACCTGTGAGACGCGGAGCTAAGTGTCATGTCATTGACGGTGATAAACGTCGCGACCGTGATGTCGCCCCTCGGTCTTCAAACGACTGTTATCGGCTACTCAACCCGTGGGAGCTGCGATGCGAGTGCGCTAAGCACCTCGACGTCATACCGGCCCTCGCTCCGCGTTGTTCGCAGATCCTTCATGCCCGCCGTTGGTAGCCCCCGTATGACGGTCCCGGGTCGTAGACGTTCGAGTACCTCGTACCACTCTTGCAGGGGCTCACGTAGTCGAACATGCAGTTCGAAGGAGCGGCGGGACCGTGTGAGGTCGCCATCCTTCTGAATCCTCAGAATCGCTTCATCCGGCGATGTCAACAAGACAGCGTCTGCGAAACCGATTCGGCGGGCGAGCATCGCTTCGCGGACCGCATCGAGTTCACAAAGGAACCGGGAGATGGAGGCTGTGCCGATGCGAGCCAGGCACCATGAGTAATGCAGTTTAAGAGGATCGCTATCGCAGACTGCGACCCCAGCCCGTTCCTCAAGAGCGATCGCTTGTGCCCAACGATCTGCGTTGACTTCTGTCCAGTACTTCCCTTGGCTCGATGGGTCGCTTCCGTCGGGCTCTAGTCCGGTGGGTTTGTATTCCTCGACGAACTCATTCACCGTGGCCCGACACCATGTCGTCTTTCCTGCTGCGCTAGGACCTTCAACTGCCACGATCACCAAACGATCGTACGCCGCGTCGTCGCCTTCTGTCAGCGCGCTCGTGGATGCGGCGCGCCTTGGGGGCTGGGAGCGGCTGGTTGCAGAAGGGGCCGATCAGTCGACAGAGCCGTCACGTGCAACGCAACGATCGAGCCAGAAGTGAAGGTTTCCCGGCGTCGTCAACGTCACCCCGTGAGATCTCGTCACCGCCGGTCATGTTTCTGCTGGCACTGAGCGGGCCTGTTCAGAGCGCCCGTAATCGACTGGTTGAGATACGACGATACTGTCGCGCGTCAGGATTCTTGGCAGGGCTGTTGAGTCAGTCAATTTCGTACTACCATCTGTATTACATAACTATCAGGAGTGTGGTTGTTGCGGGTTCGAGTGCATCCGCGGGTGTCTGCGAAGCGGCCTGAGATTGCTGATGAGGACGTGCAAAAGGCATTCGAAGGCGCGTTGCGTTCTCGCGGCCGGGGTACCGTCCCGATTCAGTGGGTCGGGGTCGGCATGGACGCCAAGGGTCGTCTCCTGGAGTTCGTCACCGTGGAGGACGAACCGGAGGGGTGGCTGGTCTTCCACGCGATGATCGCCACCACGAAAGTCCTCAATGAAGTGGGGCTAGGGAGGTAGAACACGATGGGTAAGTACACCGCAGTCGACGGCACCGCGTTCACCGATGAAGACATTGAACGGTGGGCCGCTGAAGCTGAATCTGAGCAGGGCTACACCGGTGGTCACATCGGACCCTCGGTGCCGGGTCGTCCAGTCAGTGTCGGCGCCGAGGCCAAGCCGTTCACCCTGCGACTGGACGCGAATCGCCGCGCGAAACTCAACCAGCTCGCCAAAGAACGCCACACCACACCCTCAGAGCTGATGCGCGCTCTTATCGACGCGCTCTGAGCGGTTCAACGTGCCAGAGGGATGTCCTAGGGTGAGAGGCGTCCGGGCGAGGCATCTGAAATGAAGAGCCCGGACATGGGTGTCTACACGATGCACCATCCTTCCTGGAGCCCACCGACGTGTTCGCGCACGTCGGCGGGCTCTCCTCATGTCCAGAAGGGTGGTGCTGCCGCGTGCTCCTCGTTCCTCGGAGCACTTGCCACAGGGCAGAGTGGCCCGGAGACGTGGTGGAACAGTTGATCGTGGTGGTTAACCAGGTGCCTATTCACTGACCAACTCAAGTGGAATAACCCTCCGGGCACAGAGGGGGCTGATGCAGGAACAGGTGACAGTTCATTCCTAGGCCGCCAGGATGACGGCC
>NZ_JAVKGR010000024.1:0-21664 GCF_031470965.1 Nesterenkonia aerolata
GGCGCGAGCCCCTTGACTCACGACACCTCCACACTCAACCGCGAATGGCCGCATAGCCAAACCAGACCCTTTGCTCTTCCTGCGCATGGCAGAGGTTCATCACCTGACGCCCCAGCGCACCGTATTCGTCGACGATACGCCGCACAATGTCGAGGCTGCTTCCGCGTTGGGTTTCATCGCCCTGCGCTTCTCCGAAGCGACACAGCTGCGCAAAGACCTGCGCCGTCTCGGGGGCCTGGCCTGACCATCGAGAGATACCAGCGGTACGATGCGCAGCTGCTGTCCGAGGGCAGTGCGAGGTGATCATCACGTGTGCGCAGTTACCCGCCATTGTCAGGACGGCGCGAAGAATTGTCAGGACGGTGCGAAGATAGAGCCATGTCGAAGCCGCTGCGTTCTGGACGTGCTCATCGCACGTCGTCGAGCGTCATCAGGTGGTGACCGGCGATGTATGAGTGGATCCTCGACCAGCCCCTCGCGCTGGGGGTGGCGATGCTGTTCGTCATCGTCTTTCTCCGCGCCGGGGGCACCTACCTCCTCGGCCGGGGTGCCCACCGACTCGCCGATCGGGGTCGTGCCGCGCGCCTGCTGCGACGCCCACAGGTGCTGAAGGCGATGGACACCGTTAACCGCTGGGGCGCGCCAGTGGTGGCACTGAGCTTTCTGACTATCGGCTTCCAGACTGCCATCAATGCCGCAGCCGGGATGACCCGGATGCCGCTGTCGAGGTACCTCCCGGCGCTGGTGGTCGGCGGTCTCGCGTGGGCGGTGATCTACGCCACGGTCGGATTGGCGGCGATCATGCTGTGGCTGCGGCTGTTCTTACTCAGCCCGTGGGCCGCCGTGGCTGCCACACTGGTCATCATCGGAGCGATTCTGCTGCTGGTCCACGCCCGCCGACGCACGGCGGACAACACGGCTGGGCACTCCCACCACCCCGGTTGACTCTGGAGTTGGTGCCCTTTTCAGCCCAAAAACGGCGTCAAAAGGGTACCAACTCCAGAGTCAACGGGTGGGAGTGGGAGTGTTCGTGCGGAGTCAGCCGGTGCCCGCGCCGAGCAGCTCCTGAATCGGACCGGAGACGAAGTAGATCAGGAACAGACCCGCAGTCAGATACATCAGCGGATGGACCTCGGAGAACTTGCCTCGGCTCATCTTCAGCACCACATAGGTGATGAACCCGGCCCCGATACCGTTGGTGATCGAGTATGAGAACGGCATCAGCACGATGGTCATGAACGCCGGAATCGCGATCTCCACATCCGTCCAGTCGATGCGGGTGATCTGCTGCAGCATCAGGAACCCGACGAGCACCAGCGTCGCTGAGGCGGCCTCCGTAGGAATCAGCGCGGCCAGCGGGGAGAGCACGATGGTCAGCAGGAACAGCGTCCCGGTCACGACGTTGGCCAGACCAGTGCGCGCACCGTCTCCGACACCGACGGTGGATTCGATGAACCCGGAATTCACCGAAGTCGCTCCTACACCACCGCCCATCGACGCGATGGCATCCGAGACCATGATCCGCCGCGAATAGTGGATCTCGCCGTCGGCGGACTTCAGATCACCGGTATTGGCCACTGCGACCATCGTGCCCAGCAGGTCGAAGAAGTTGGCCAGCAGCATGGTGAACAGCGCCAGCGAGGCGGCGATCAGCCCGATGTTCTGCCAGGAGCCGAGCAGGTTGAACTCCCCGATCAGCGAGAGGTCCGGCAGAGCGAACCAGTCCTGATCCAGCGTCGGCACTGACAACCCCCAACCGTGGGGGTTCTCCTCGGATTCCGCACCGATGTTCAGCACCGCCTCCAGCGTCATCGCCAGGACAGAAGCGGTGATGATCGCCACCAGGATGGCCCCGCGGACGCGGGCGGCCCACAGGGCGAAGAGCACGAACAGCGCCACCAGGAAGATCACCAGCGGCCATCCAATGAGGAACCCACCCACACCGAGCTCCAGCGCGGCACCACCGGCCTGGATGAAACCGGCATTGACCATGCCGATCAGGGCGATGAACAGTCCGATCCCCACACTGATCGCAGTCTTCAGCGGCGCAGGGACCGCACGGAAGATCGCCGCGCGGAAGCCGGTGAGCACCAGGATCAGCAGGATGAACCCCTCGATGACCACCAGCCCCATCGCATCGGCCCAGGTCATCCCCGGCAACACGACGATCCCGTAGGTGATGAACGCTGAGAGCCCCAACGACGAGGACACCGCCATCGGGAATTTGCCGATCACTCCCATCAGGATGGTCAGCACCCCGGAGACCAGGGAGGTCGCGGCGGCGACGGCGGGCAGGTTCGGTTCGCTGCCCCCGCCTAAGTAGTTGCCCGTGGAGTCCATCGCCGCACCGATGATCAGCGGATTGAGCACGATGATGTAGGACATCGCCAAGAAGGTGGCGAGGCCGCCGCGGACCTCCCGGCCGATCGTCGAACCGCGAGAGGTGATGTGGAAGTACCGGTCGAGGGCGCCGAGCCGCTCCTCATGCTGAGCCTGTGTTGTCACGGAGGTCGATCCTAGCGGAGGTGGTGCACCGACCGACTCGTCGAGCCTATCTGGGGCCGGATGTGACCCCGTTGATGAGCCCATCGCGTCCAGCCTCCGGAGACGCCGCCTCGCGCAGAGCGCAGAGCAGCTGCGCGACGTCACGCTGCTCCCCCAGGCCGGCAGTCTGCACCGTATGCACACGCAGCTGCGGGTCCAGTATCACGGTGAGCCGTCGAGCCGCCCCACGCACCTGATCGAAACACCCGTAGGACCTGGCCATCGCCCCGTGGGGCCAGAAATCGCTGACCAGGGTCAGGCCGAGCTCGTCAGCATCGGAATCGCTCAGCAGGTCTTCAGCGTAGGCGCGCAGCGTATGGACCGCATCACAGCTAATGGCCAGCACCCGCGAACCCATTGCGCAGAGCTGCTCACCGACGCCCTGCAGTTCCCGGAGCTCAGAGCCGCACACCGTGGAGAAGGCGAAGGGGTAGAACACCAGAGCCGAGGGAGCCCCGGCGAGGTCTTCGAGCTGCACCTGCTCTGCGTAGTGCGTACGTGCGCTGAACTCAGGCGCCCTGGCACCGAGCGTCGGCGCAGTGATGCCGTGCTCGACTCCGGATTCGCTCACCGAGAGCACCTCACCGGTAAGCCGTCGTCACTTACGCGCCATGAGCTTCGCCGCAGCCCAATCGGCGCTGGCCCCCGCCGATGAGGTCACGTGCAGACCGGCGTTCGTCGCCGCGTCCTCGATCTCCACCGGGGGCACGTAGCCCTCCCGACCGGAACGGGGAGTGAACAACCACACCACACCGCCCTCGTCGAGGGTGGTCAGGCAGTCCATCATCGCGTCGACGAGGTCATCGTCGCCGTCGCGGAACCACAGGATCACCGCATCGACGACCTCCTGCTCCTCCTCATCGAGCAGAGGTTCCTCCAGCTGGGCCTCCAGCGCCTGACGGAATGCTTCATCGACGTCGTCGTCGGCACCGATCTCCTGGACCAGAGACTCGCGTGTGAGGCCGAGCTCCTCCAATAACCCTGAGGTGTTGACCACATTGGTCTCGGCGTCGTGGTCCCCTCGCGGACCGGTCTCGACGTTCAGCGGATCCTCGGCGGCTGAGGCCTGACTCACCTGTGCTGTCCTCTCGTCATGCGATTCGTCCCCACACTCGCGGGGCACATCGGTTGCCGGGCAGGCGCACTGACTGCCCCTTCTGCGGCCACGTTACTGGGCGGCGACCATGCCTGGGAAGTCCGACACCACCATCTCAGCCCACGCGGTAGAGTGGGGGCGATCGGTCATCCATGCCCCACCGGGCCCGATGGCCGCCAGCGAAGGGTGCCCGAGTACCGCAGGTCCTCTCACGTGAGTCCTGGACGTTCCGGCACCCGCCCTCCGACCCCGAAAGAGGTTCCCGTGAGCGCCGGTGAAGAAAACTCGCACATCCGCAGCGGTCTGACCAACCAGCTCCCCGATCGCGATCCGGAAGAGACCAGCGAGTGGCTGGAGGCCTTCGACCAGCTGGTCGACGTCCACGGCACAGCCCGCGCGGAGTACATCATCCGCAGCCTGCTACAGCGCGCCGGCGCAAAGTCGGTGGGCGTGCCGATGGTCACCACCACCGACTACGTCAATACGATCCCCAAGGATCAGGAGGCGGAGTTCCCCGGTGATGAGGAGATGGAGCGCCGCTACCGCAGGATCCTGCGGTGGAACGCCGCGGTGATGGTCCACCGCGCCCAGCAGGAGGACATCGGCGTCGGCGGGCACATCTCGTCCTACGCGGGAGTCTCCACCCTCTACGAAGTCGGGCAGAACCACTTCTTCCGCGGTCCGGACCACTCCGGCGGCGGTGACCAGATCTTCTTCCAGGGCCACTCCTCCCCCGGGAACTATGCGCGCGCCTATCTGGAGGGCCGCCTCGAGGAGAAAGACCTCGACGGCTTCCGCCAGGAGGTCTCCGCTGCGCCCCACGGGCTGAGCTCCTACCCGCACCCGCGTCTGATGCCGGAGTTCTGGCAGTTCCCCACGGTCTCGATGGGCATCGGCCCGATGAACGCCATCTACCAGGCGCAGTTCAACCGGTACCTGCACAACCGCGGCATCAAGGACACCTCCGAGCAGCACGTCTGGGCGTTCCTGGGCGACGGTGAGATGGATGAGCCCGAGTCCCGCGGTGTGCTCCAGCTGGCCGCCAACGAGAAGCTCGACAACCTGACCTTCGTGATCAACTGCAATCTGCAGCGTCTCGACGGACCGGTCCGCGGCAACGGCAAGATCGTCCAGGAGCTCGAAGCCTTCTTCCGCGGCGCCGGGTGGAATGTCATCAAGGTGCTCTGGGGCCGTGAGTGGGATGCCCTGCTGGCCGAGGACGACGACGGCGAGCTCGTCCGGATCATGAACGAGACCCTCGACGGCGACTACCAGACCTATAAGGCGGAGTCCGGCGGGTTCGTCCGCGAGCACTTCTTCGGCCGCTCGGAGAAGACCAAGGAGATGGTGGCCGAGTACTCCGACGAGGACATCTGGAACCTCAAGCGCGGTGGCCACGACTACCAGAAGGTCTACGCCGCCTATAAGGAGGCGGTCGAGACCAAGGGTCGGCCCACTGTCATCCTGGCCCAGACGGTCAAGGGCTACGGGCTGGGCCCGAGCTTCGAGGGCCGCAATGCCACGCACCAGATGAAGAAGCTCACCGTCGATGATCTCAAGCGGTTCCGCGACACCCTGCGCATCCCGCTCAGCGACGAGGAGCTGGAGGCCGATCCCTACCGCGTGCCCTACTACCACCCGGGTGAAGACGCCGACGAGGTCAAGTACATGCGCGAGCGGACCTCGGCACTGGGCGGGCCGGTGCCGCAGCGCCGGGTGCCGAAGAACTCGCTCGGACTGCCCGGCGAGAAGGCATACGCCGCTTCGAAGAAGGGTTCGGGCAAGCAGAAGGCCGCCACCACGATGGCCTTCGTGCGCCTGCTGAAGGACCTGATGCGCGATAAGGGCATCGGCAACCGGGTGGTGCCGATCGTGCCGGATGAGGCCCGGACCTTCGGAATGGACTCGTTCTTCCCCACTGCGAAGATCTACAACCCCAAGGGGCAGAACTATCTGGCGGTGGACCGTGAGCTGATGCTCTCCTATAAGGAGTCGGCTCAGGGCCAGCTGCTGCACCCGGGGATCAACGAGGCCGGCTCCACTGCCGCCTTCACCGCGGTGGGCACCTCCTACGCCACCCACGGCGAGCCGATGATCCCGTTCTACGTGTTCTACTCGATGTTCGGGTTCCAGCGCACCGGCGATTCCTTCTGGGCGGCGGCTGACCAGCTCACCCGCGGGTTCATCGTCGGCGCGACCGCCGGCCGCACCACTCTGACCGGTGAGGGTCTGCAGCATATGGACGGCCACTCGCCGGTGCTGGCGTCGACCAACCCGGCGGTCAAGCACTTCGATCCGGCCTACGGCTACGAGATCGCCCACATCGTCGAGCAGGGGCTCCACGAGATGTACGGCGATCATGACGGCGACCACAACGTCATGTACTACCTGACGGTGTACAACGAGCCGATCCAGCACCCCGGTGAGCCGGAGGACTTGGACGTCGAGGGTCTCAAGCGCGGCATCTATAAGCTGTCCACCTCCGAGGTCGAGGGGCCGAAGGCTCAGCTGTTGGCCTCCGGTGTGGCGGTGCCGTGGATCGTCGAGGCCCAGCAGATCCTGGCCGATGACTGGGGCGTCAGCGCTGATGTGTGGTCGGTGACATCGTGGTCGGAGCTGCGCCGTGAAGCGCTGCGGGTCTCGGAGTCCTCCCGGCTGCAGCCGCAGATGGGTCATGAGACGCCGTTCGTGACCCGGCAGCTCGAAGGCGCCGAGGGTCCGGTGGTGGCGACCACTGACTTCATGACTCAGGTGCCGGATCAGATCCGACAGTTCGTGCCCAACGCCTTCGCCACACTCGGTGCCGATGACTTCGGCTTCTCCGACACCCGCGCGGCGGCACGTCGGCATTTCCGGATCGATGCCCATTCTGTGGTGGTCCGGACTCTGCAGATGCTCGCTGATGAGGGGGCCGTGGATGTGGAGGCTCCTCAGAAGGCCTTCGAGAAGTACGATCTCGCCAATCCGAATGCCGGGACCTCCGGGGAGGTCGGCGGAGACGCCTGACGCACCACACACGACGACGGCGCCGCCTGCGGGACACCTCACCGCAGGCGGCGCCGTCGCTTTGTGGGAAGCGTACAACTGGCCCGTCACGGCATAGTCGGTCTAGGCTCCTTCCCATGACCGCAGATGCCGCTGCCGACGAGGATCTCACTCAGACGCTCTCCGATGACGCGCTGGAGCGTCTGCGCGCTCATATCGGGTCCCTGACCACCGCGGTGAATCAGCACCTCGAGGTGGCCCTGCCCTGGTACCTGCAGCTGACCACCGATGAGCGTGCCTCACTGCGGCTGATCTCCCAGCGCGGGATCCAGGGACTGCTGAACTGGCTGGAGAACCCTGAGGCCCGCCATATGCCGCTGGTCCATGACCTGCTGGGCTCCGCACCGACGGATCTGATGCGCAGCATCTCGCTGCAGCGGGCGCTGCAGCTGATCCGTTCCATCGTCGAGGAGGTCGAGCGGCGTCTTCCCGGGATGCTGGCCGTCGAGGACCGGCGCCCCATGCTGGAGGCAATCCTGCGGTATTCCCGCGAGGTGGCCTTCGGCATCGCCGATGTCTATGCCCGCGCCGCAGAATCCCGGGGTGCCTGGGATTCTCGCCTGGAGGCGCTGTTGGTCGATGCGGTGCTGCGCGGAGAGTCCAAGGAGCAGATCGACTCCCGGGCCTCAGCGGTGGGCTGGCGCTCGACGGCCGGGGTGGTGGTCGTCGTCGGACGCGCCCCTGAACAGGCGGATGCGGTGTTCATCTCCGAGCTGCGCCGGCACTGCGTGCGGTTCGCCGCCGACGCCGTCGTCGGGGTCCAGGGAGACCGTCTGGTGCTGCTGCTGGGCGGTGTGACTGATCTCGAGGAGGGCCTGCACCGGGTGATGCCGCGGTTCGGTGATGGTTTCGTCGTTTACGCCCGCACCGACGGTGCGATCAATGAGGCCCCGCCGTGCGCCCAGGCCGCCTACTCTGGGTTCTCCGCCGCCCCGGCCTGGCGCCGGGCCCCTCATCCCACCCCGGCCGAGGACCTGCTGCCGGAGCGTGCCCTGGCCGGCGATGATGCCGCCCGTCAGGCGCTGCGCCGGGGCATCTACGATCCCCTGGAGGCCGCGGGCAATGCCCTGCTGGAGACTGTGGGCGCTTATGTGGAGGATGGACACTCGCTGGAGGCCACCGCACGGGAGCTCTTCGTCCATCCCAATACGGTGCGCTACCGGTTGCGCCGGGTCTGTGATCTCACCGGATGGGATCCGGTGATTCCACGGGATGCGTACGTGCTGCAGACCGCGTTGGCTGTCGGACGCCTGTAGACTCTCCTGCGGAACGCTCTTTTGTAGGGTTCCTACAATCGACCCCGATCAGGTTGGTGCGCAGATGTCCCGCCGACAGCGGAGCCGGTATGGAAAGTTGGTAGTGTGCTAGCGATCGTCTGCCCAGGACAGGGCTCTCAGACCCCCGGTTTCCTCGCTCCGTGGCTTGAGGACTCCGCCGCCCGTGAACGCCTCGAGGCCTATTCGGAGGCCGCGCAGATCGATCTGGTGCGTCACGGCAGCGAGTCCGATGAGGAGACGATCCGGGACACTTCGGTGGCCCAGCCGCTGATCGTCGCCGCCTCACTGCTCTCAGCCCATGGGCTGGGGCTTCGTCCCGGCGTTCCCGGCGAGGCCGCTGCGGACAACGTCCTCCTCGCCGGGCATTCTGTGGGCGAGGTGCCGGCTGCGGCGCTGGCTGGTGCGCTGAGCGAGCAGGAGGCGCTGCGTCTGATCCGCATCCGCGCCACCGGGATGGCCGAGGCGGCTGCGTCGACGCCGACGGCTATGGCCGCAGTGCTCGGCGGTGTCGACGACGACGTCCTGGCACGCATCTCCGCCACCGGAGCCTCTGCGGCGAACCTGAACGGGCCGGGGCAGATCGTGGCCGCCGGCACTGTCGAGCAGATCAATGCACTCACTGAGGAGCCCCCCGCCCGCGCCAAGGTCGTCCCGTTGAAGGTCGCGGGCGCGTTCCACACCGCCCACATGGCCTCCGCCCAGGACGCATTGGCCGCGGAGTCGAGCTCCTTCTCCCCCGGCGATCCGGCACTGCGGTTGCTCTCCAACCGCGACGGCACGGCAGTCACGAACGGTGTTGAGGTCTTGGACCGGCTCATCGGCCAGGTGACCCGCCCGGTTCGCTGGGATCTGTGCATGGAGACAATGCGTGCGCTCGGCGTCACCGGCGTCCTGGAACTGCTGCCCGGCGGCACGCTGACCGGTTTGGCCAAGCGCGGCCTGAAGGGCACCGCCTCGCTGGCAGTCAAGAGCCCGGAGGACCTCGATGCCGCACAGGAGTTCATCGCCGCCCACACCTAGCCGCAGGTGGCCTGCCCGACCGGCCCACGCCGGACGGACCTGCACTCGATCACCTGTCACCCGATCACCTGCACTCGATGCCCGGACCGGATCACAGCACACCGGTGACAGCACCTCCCAGCCACCGCCGTAGAGACACTGCCCCAGAGACAAGGACGAAGACCGTGACCGCCACCCTGAACCAGCCCACACCCGTCGCCGCCTCGCGCCTGCTGGGGTTGGGCGCCGCCCGCGGTGAGCAGATCGTCGACAACGAGCAGATCTGCCAGTGGATCGACTCCTCCGACGAATGGATCCGCCAGCGCACCGGCATCCAGACCCGGCACCGTGCCGGGGAGGATGTCTCCGTAGTGGACCTGTCTACGGAGGCCGCCACCGAGGCCCTCGAGGCCGCCGGGCTGCAGGGCAGCGACCTCGACGCCGTCCTGGTCTCCACCGTCACCCACCCCTATGCCACGCCCTCGGCCGCGGCTGATCTCGCGCACCGCCTCGGCGCCACCCCGGCGGCCGCCTTCGACATCTCCGCCGCCTGCGCCGGCTACTGCTACGGGATCGCCCAGGCCGATGCGATGGTCCGCTCGGGGCTGGCCCGCCATGTGCTCGTCGTCGGAGTGGAGAAGCTCTCCGACTTCATCGACAACCACGAACGCTCCATCTCCTTCCTGCTCGGTGACGGCGCCGGTGCCGCCGTCGTCGGACCGGCTGATGAACCGGGCATCTCTGCCAGCATCACCGGCTCCGACGGCGAGAAATGGGGGGCGGTCTCGATGAACGCCTCCCTGCTGCCGCTGCGTGACGCCGTCGCCGAGGTCCGCCGCACCGGAGATGCCGCCGCACTGACCGAGACGGAGAAGACCCTGTGGCCGACGCTGCGCCAGGACGGCCAGACCGTCTTCCGCTGGGCGGTCTGGGAGATGGCGAAGGTCGCCCAGCGCACGCTTGACGAGGCCGGGATCTCCGCGGAAGACCTCGTCGCCTTCGTGCCGCACCAGGCGAATATGCGGATCATCGATGAGCTGGCCAAACAGCTGGGCCTGCCCGAGCACGTGAAGATCGGCCGCGACATCGCCGACGCCGGCAACTCCTCGGCCGCCTCGATTCCGCTGGCCACCCACCGGCTGCTGAAGGAACACCCTGAGCTCTCCGGCGGGCTCTCCCTGCAGATCGGATTCGGTGCCGGGCTGGTCTACGGCGCCCAGGTGGTGCGCCTGCCGTGACCGGGCGGCCGGGCTCAGCTGCCCCGGAGGCAGCCGGTCACCTCGGCGGCTGCGCACGCCGTGGAACTGAATATGAGCGGAACTGAATATGAGACGTCCCGCCCGGTGACGGGCGGACGAGAAGCGTCAGGGGACACCTGAGGCGAAGAACCCCGAAGTGAATGTAAGAGAAAGGAAACGACCCATGGCTGATAAGAACGAGATCCTCGCCGGACTGGCCGAGATCGTCAACGAGGAGACCGGTCTGGAGACCGAAGAGGTCCAGCTGGAGAAGTCCTTCACTGAGGACCTCGACATCGACTCGATCTCCATGATGACCATCGTGGTCAACGCCGAGGAGAAGTTCGACGTGAAGATCCCCGACGAAGAGGTCAAGAACCTCTCGACCGTCGGCGACGCCGTCGACTTCATCGCCAACGCTCAGGGCTGAGGCCCACGGCCTCAGTGTCCGCACAGTGGGCGACGTCGACAGCCACTTCACCGAGTCGGCTCGCGTCGCCCACTGTGGCCGCGTCACAGACCACCCACCGTCCCCTCACCATGAAGGTAGACCCATGACACGCCGTCTCGTCATCACCGGCCTGGGAGCCACCACTCCGATCGGCGGCGACGTGCCGACCCTCTGGAAGAACGCGCTCGCCGGCACCTCGGGTGCTGCGACCCTGGAGAACGACTGGGCCGAGCAGTACTCGTTGCCCGTTTCCTTCGCCGCCTCAGTGGCCGTGGAGCCCGCTGAGGTGCTCGCCCGCCCGGAGATCCGGCGGATGGACCGCTCCACACAGTTCGGCATGGTCGCCAGCCGCGAAGCCTGGAAGGACGCCGGCCTCGATGAGGCGGAGATCGATCACGACCGCCTGGCGGTGGCCTACGGCACCGGTGTCGGCGGCGTCTGGACCCTGCTCGACGGCTGGGACACCCTGCGCGAGCGTGGCCCACGCCGAGTGATGCCGATGACTGTGCCGATGCTCATGCCCAATGGGGCCGCCGGCGCGATCAGCCTGGAGTTCGGCGCACGCGCGGCCGCCCGCACTGCCGTCTCGGCCTGCGCCTCTGGTACGGAGGCCCTGGACATCGCGATCCGGCAGCTGAGCACCGGGGAGGCGGACATCGTCATCGCCGGCGGTGCTGAGGCGGCGATCCATCCCTTCTGCCTCGCCGCTTTCTCCTCCATGCAGGCCCTCTCACGCCGCAACGACGATCCAGCCGCCGCCTCCCGTCCCTACGACGTCGACCGTGACGGCTTCGTCATGGGTGAGGGCGCCGGCACGCTGATCATCGAGACTGAGGAACACGCCAAGGCCCGTGGTGCGCG
Organism: Nesterenkonia aerolata; assembly: GCF_031470965.1. Classification (NCBI taxonomy): domain Bacteria; kingdom Bacillati; phylum Actinomycetota; class Actinomycetes; order Micrococcales; family Micrococcaceae; genus Nesterenkonia; species Nesterenkonia aerolata. The sequence goes on from NZ_JAVKGR010000024.1 coordinate 11,512, forward strand.
GATCTACGCAGAACTGGCCGGCTCCGGAGTGACCTCCGACGCCCACCACATCACCGCACCGGATCCAGAGGCCTCCGGCGCGGCGCGGGCTCTGCGCAAGGCGCTGGACTCTGCGCAGGCTGCGCCGCAGGAGATCACGCACATCAACGCGCACGCCACCTCCACTCCGGTCGGTGATAAGCCCGAGTACGCGGCCCTGCTCTCGGCCTTCGGCGATCATGTGGAGAACCTCGCGGTCTCGGCGACGAAGTCGCAGACCGGGCATCTGCTCGGCGCCGCCGGTGCGGTGGAGTCGGTTCTGACCGTGCTGGCCCTGCACGAGCGTCGGGCCCCGGTGACGATCAACCTCGACAACCAGGATCCTGACATGCCCTTGGACGTGGTCACCGGTGAGCCCCGGTCGCTGCCCGCCGGAGACCAGGTGGCCCTGTGCAACTCCTTCGGCTTCGGCGGACACAACGCCGTGGTGGCCTTCCGGAATGTCTGAGGTTCCCTCACCCATCAGCTGAGACAGATCGGCCCCCGACACATGAAAAGTGTCGGGGGCCGATCTGTACCTTTCCGCTGCGGCAGGTCACCACATGACGGCCAGCACGATGTTGACCACGCTGAGCCCGGCGATCGAACCGAGCACCCAGCCGGGGACCGGCACGCGCTTGCGGTGGAAGAACGCGATGGCCCAGATCGCCACGAGGACGAGGGTCTTGACTCCGATCTTGATGTGGTTCAGCTCCGGGGAGTCTGCGTAGGTCTCGTAGATGCCGACCAGCAGCACCCCGGAGATGAGCATCAGGTAGGTGCCGTGCAGGACGCCCTTGTTCAACGCGCGCCGCTCGCGTGGGGGCTTCGGTCGGCCCTGGATGATCGCTCCGCCGAGGACGAAGGCGAGTCCGATGAAGTGCAGGATTTTCAGAAGGTCGATGAGGTAATCCACTCGGCGCTCCTTGGGAGTGTGCGATGACGGGTGCTGTTTCGGGCTGCCGCACTATCCTAGACGCTCACCTGACCTGGGTTCATCTTCGGCGACGGCTGCCCCCGCTCGGCGGCGAGTCTGCGGTACCCGTGGCAGTCCCCGGTGAACCACGCTCGGCCCCGGTGACTGTCCTGGAAAGGAAGTCATCGGGGCCGATCATGGCGCTGATGGGAAGCGGTGCCGCGGAGCGGGAAGCGAGTGGCGGCAGGTCTTCAGTGCGCCGGTCGGACGGGGATGGAGGAACCCGTCGACCCGGTGCAGGCGTAGCCGGCGTCAGCCCACCTGGTGCAGCCAGCGCACCGGTGCGCCTTCGGCGGCATGACGGAAGGGCTCGAGCTCATCGTCCCAGGCTTCGCCCAAAGCCAGGGAGAGTTCTTGGTAGACGACCGAGGGGTCACCGGCACCCATCTCGTAGGCGTAGCGGATGCGGTCCTCGGAGATCATGATGTTGCCGTGGGAGTCAGTGGTGGCGTGAAAGATGCCCAGCTCGGGGGTGTGGGACCAGCGGCTGCCGTCGCAGCCGGGTGAGGGGTCCTCGGTGATTTCGAAGCGAAGATGCGAGAGCCCGCGCAGAGTTGAGGCCAGAGTGGCACCGACACCCTGCCGACCGCGCCAGGTCAGTTCGGCGCGGAAGGTACCGGGCGATGCCGCCTGGGGCTCCCATCGGATATCGATGCGAGAGTCGACGACAGAACCCACTGCCCATTCGACGTGCGGGCAGAGGGCAGCTGGCGCCGAGTGGATGTGCAAGACACCCCGGGCCATGTGCTCAGACATATCCATCCTCCATCGTGCTGTCGGTACGTCTTCCCCTACGTCCTGCCAGCATCTGAAGGAATGATGGACTGCTATAAAGTTCTTCGCGCACTCATTGTGCCCGAGCTCGGTGCCGTTTGCCAACGGTGACGGATGCCAGAGCTATGAAGCTCCTGATCAGCCCCCGGCCGGCGGAGAAGCACCGGGGCCAAGCTTAACAGGCTCAGGGCCGTTCTGACACCTTATCCTCACAGCCGTAGCGCCGCCGGGGTGCCCTTGGACAGCTGGGCAGGTGGTTTCCGACCGAGTCAGGCACGCGGGTGGGCCTGACCGTAGGCTTCACGCAGCCCCTGGACGGAGACGTGGGTGTAGAGCTGGGTGGTGGAGAGGGAGGCGTGTCCGAGCAGTTCCTGGACACTCCTGAGGTCGGCGCCTCCGTCCAGCAGATGGGTGGCCGCGGAGTGCCGCAAAGCATGGGGCCCGCGGGCTGATGCGGTCCCGAGGGATTCCAGGGCGCCATCGATCATGCCGCGTACGGTACGGGGGTCGATGCGCCCGCCACGCTGCCCGAGGAAGACCGCCCGGGTAGGGACTGAGCCGAGCAGCACCGGTCGACCTCGCTCTAACCAGTCCTCCAGTGCTCGGTGGGCGGGCACACCGTAGGGCACCATCCGTTCTTTATTGCCTTTGCCGAGAATACGCAGCATCCGTCGGGAAGGTTCGAGGGACTCGAGATCGAGCCCGACGAGTTCAGAGACCCGCACTCCGGTGGCGTAGAGCAGTTCGGCGACGGCGAGGTCTCGTCGCGCTCCGGCGCTCTGGCGTGCCGCAGCGGGTTGCGCCTTCTCCGGGGCCTCAGATTCTCGGTGCTCAGCCTCGTCGAGGCGCTGGCGCAGCAGGTCCAGAAGCTCTTCGACATGCTGGTGCTGCAGCACATCCGGCAGGGAGGTGCCGCGCGGTGCTGTCCGCAGCCGTACCCCAGGGTCTTCGTCAAGGTGGCCGGTGCGGTGGGCCCAGGCGGTGAAGGCTCGGGCCGTGGCGGTCTTGCGGTTCAGTGTGGCCCGCGCGGTACCTGCCGCATGCAGCTGCGCCAACCATGTGCGCAGCGCAGCTAGGTCGACGTTGTCGAGATCGCCGACGAGTTCGACGAGCTGTGCCAGGTCCGTGCGGTAGGCCCGGACAGTGTGATCCGAGAGGCCACGCTCGTGCACCAGATGGGCGACGAACTCTTCCAGCAGCGGGTCCTCATATGCGCTGTGCTGCGTGGGGTTGGACATGGGGATGCTCCCGTCTGGGCGGCTCTGCCCTGCGGCCCTTTCCCCCGCGTTCCTCTGCTCAGCGCTGGTATGCCCAGCAGCGGTCTCAGCGGCACTCATAGCCCAGAGTCTAGCGAGTGCTCAGCGGCCCGCCGGCGATCCACCCCGCGACCGGTGGTGGTGACGAAGTGGGTTCCTCAGGCCTTCCGCACCTTACGCCAGCGGCCCTCGAGCTGCTCGGCGTGTCCGCCCCGTTCGAGCCGGGTCAGTCCACTGAGCACCTGGGGAAGCGGCAGCCCAGCGACTTCGGAGAGTTTCCCGGCCGTGGCACGCGCCCGGACGGGAAGCGCGTCGGCCAGGACCCTGTCCGTTTCGGAGAGTCTGTCCTCGGGCCGGTGCTCGGCTCCCGCCACCGCCTGACGCGCCGCGGCGGAAGCCTCACCGCTGCGGCCGGCGGCGAGGTCTTCTGTGCTCAGCAGGACGGGGAGGGCGGCATCCGGGGCCACTGAGGTAGATGGCGTTCCCTCTCGGTCTGCTCGTGCAGAGTCCCGTGCTTCCCGCCCCGCCAGCGGGCTGTGCGCCATGAGTTCGGCGACGTCTGCAGCGTCAGTGACCACCTGGGTGAGAGTGCCCCGCAGCAACCGATGACAGCCGGCTGAGGAGGCAGAGTAGACGCTTCCGGGCACTGCGCCAACCGGTCGGTCCATACCGAGGGCATGGGCGGCGGTGTTCTGCGCTCCACTGCGCCAGCGGGCTTCGATGATCACCGTGGTAGCGGAGAGCGCGGCGATAAGTCGGTTGCGCTGCAGGAAGCGGTGCTTGGTCGGAGCGCTGCCCGGCGGCAGTTCGCTCAGCAGCACACCATGTTCCATCACCCCACCGAGCAGTTCCGCATTGCCTGCCGGATACCACCGATCCAGTCCACCGGCCAGCACAGCCAGCGTCGGTGCCGTCAGCGTTGGTGCCGTCGGATGGTCCTCAGCCTGGGCCCGTCGCATCCGTAGGGCTGCGCGATGGACGGAGGCGTCGATCCCGTAGGCCCCGCCGGAGATCACACAGACGTGGTGGCGGACCAGGTCCTCGGTCATCTCGGCGCTGACGCGGCGGCCGTAGTCGGTGGCTTCACGCGAACCCACGAGGGCGGCACAGTGCCGGGACGCGGGAAGCCTGCGGCCGATGTCCCCGGCGGTGCGGTACCAGAGTGCCGTCGGTGCGGCGAGCCCCAGATCATCCAAGGGCTCAGGCCAGAGGCTGTCCTCCGGAATGAGCAGTCCACCAGAACCACGCTGGGCGGCACGGAGGTCCCGGGCCCCGTCGGCCTGTGACCGCCGGGTCCTCCAGCGCGCCAGGCCAGCGTCGAGGTCACGTTGACGCGGTCCGAGCCCGCCGGCTTCAGCCCGCAACGCCACCTGAGTACGCAGACCAGGTGCAGGGGAACGCTCCGAATGGATGAGTTCCATGCTCTGGATCGGACCGAGTTCGGCCAACAGCGCCCCGGCGAGGACGTCACCGGGTTCGATGAGTCGACTCAGCGCGGCACGGGCGATCCGCAGACTGCTGAGCTCTGCGGCTGGGGTCTTGCCCGCAGTCGTGGGTGCATCAGTCCTCATGGGACGCTGTGTGGTCATCGAAAACTCTGTGGTCAGCGGAAGCTCTGTGGTCATGGGCTCAGCTCCTGTCCTCTGCGGTCTGGCGAAGTTGCATGGCGGCGTCCAAGTCATCGGATTCTGGGGCCTGACGCGCACTGAGGTCTGCTAACGTCCACGCCAACCGCAGAGTCCGCGCGTATCCGCGCAGCGACAACGCCGCTCTGTCCAGGCAGGCATCGAGCGGGGCCGTGGTATGTCCTGGCAGCCGCAGCGCAGAGGTCAGCAGGCTCATGGGAGCCCGCGCATTCGTCGCGATCCCCCACGGCGAGAGTCGTTCGCCCTGGCGCTGCCGTGCTTGCCGGACCCGGTGAAGCACGGTCTGCGAATCCTCACCGTCCGGGTCCAGGGCCATCGTCGCGGACCGTGGTCGTTCCACCTGGACCTGGATGTCGATACGGTCCAGCAGCGGCCCGGAGAGCTTCGCCGTATACCCACGGCGTTGCGCTGACGTGCAGGTACACGCAGTCCCGGAGCCTGAGGACATCCCGCAGGGTTTGTTGCACTAGGTGGGTAAACTATGTCTATGCCAGATTCCAAGCCCATCCATGCCGCCATCTACGTCAGAATTTCGAAGGACTCAGAGCAAATGGGCCTAGGGGTGAAGCGTCAGGAGAAGCTCTGCCGCGAACTGTTGGAGCGAAGGGGGTGGGACCTCTATGACGCCTATCGGGACAACGACGTCTCCGCGACCAGGTCCGACAGTCGGCCTGCATATGAGCGCATGGTCAGGGACATCACGGATGGCTTGGTCCAGGGCATCGTCGTCTATGCAGTGGATCGCCTGACCCGCTCTCCCAGGGAGCTGGAAGACGTAATCGACTGGGCCGACGAACACAAGCTGGAGTTGGCTTCGGTGACTACGGATATCAACCTCGCCACTCCTGATGGGCGGGCGATGGCCCGCAATCAGGGCATGTTCGCCAAGCTGGAAGCTGAGAAGCAATCCCTGCGCCTCAAAGCTAAGCTTCAGCAACTGGCTGAGGACGGTCGCCATGTGGGTCCTCGACCCTTCGGCTGGGACTGGTCAGTCAACGAAGATGGCACCAAGGGTAAGGATCTGGTCATCAACGAGCACGAAGCCGGACTGGTCAAAGAAATCGCAGACAAGGTCCTATCCGGTGCGACACTCTATTCGATAGTCCAGTATCTCAATGAAGAAGTCCAGATCCGCACTGCTCGCGGCGCGAAGTGGCGCTCCCAGAACGTGCGAAAACTGTTGATGCGCCCCTCCAACGCCGGCATTAAGGTCCACAACGGAATCGAACTGCGCGAGGGTGACTGGCCGAAGATTTTTGACAGGGATAAGCACGAGCGTTTGGTCGCCTTGCTGACGGACCCCTCACGAGTGACCAACCGCGGCACCTCAGTGAAGCACCTGCTATCCGGCCTCGTCGTGTGCGCGCTGTGCAATAGCCCTATGCATAGCAACGCCTCCCGCGAGCACAAAGTGGATTACACCCTCGCAGATGGGACAGTAAAGACTTCTGTGACCCATCGGCCGGGCAAGTATCGTTGCCACCCCCCTGGGTGCCAGAAGGCCAGCCAGAACCGGGAGATGATCGACCACATGGTGACCGAGTATGTTCTCGGTCTATTACGACGCGAAGGCGTTGAGATCTTCGGCGGTGACATGGAGCTTGTTGAGAACACCCAGGAACGCATCGCTTCCATCAAGGCCAAGCTCGCCCTCAATACGGACCGCTGGATCGAAGGCAAAATCACCGTTGAGCAGTACGACCGGGCCAACGCGGCCCTGCAGCCTCAGCTGAGCCAGGCCGAAAAAGAACTTCGACTAGCTATGCCCTCTGCCGAGTTTCAGGAGTTCGCAGGCCCTGGCGTAGACCAGGCCTGGGAGCAAGCCGACTTGCACAAACGTCGTCAGGTGATCCGAGTGTTACAGGACGCAGGCTTCAAGGTGAAGATCGGCCAGCTTGGGCGGAAGGCGCGCTATCAGCCGGGGGCCGTCCCGGCCTTCAACCCCGATACTGTCGAATTATGGTGGGGTGATCAGCGATTGAATCCACCAAGGGATGCACGGGCGACGAACTAACGTCTGGATTGCCATGGACTCTGGACCTGGGTGGACGGCGGGTAGTAGAATTGTGAGCAGGAGATTGCAGACAGCGTTTCCTCCCGGCGGCGCCGCCCCTTGCACGGGCTCCGCTGGGTGACAAGATCTTGAGCTGGATCAGCTGCTGGCTAGGCTGATCTCCCGGATGCGTGGAGCGGCAGCTCCGCCCGGGAAGCGGTGAGTGTAGTGCTCAGGTGTCGCGCCCTGAGCACCGAATCCGGGTGAAGCCCACCCCGGAGGGATCGCAGGGAAACCTGTGACCTTCAGGAGATCACCGTGAGCGCGACTGCTCTTTCTCCCACCATCCCTGAGGAGCTCAGCCTGTCTCAGGCTGCCTCCTATCGCACCCCCGATGGCAGGTATCTGTTTGGGTCTTGGAAGACCCTGCGCCGGGACATTGATCGAGATTTACTCGATGCTGAGTTCCGCGACGGCGAGTGGAAAACCACCCGCTCGGCACTAGAAGCTCTGCCAGAGAAGAAGGCTGCGGCTAAGCGTGGGCTTGATGACCCGTACGCGGCCGTCAGGCGCCATATCGACCGCGCCCTGGCGGCAACTCCCCCACTCTCCGAAGCAAAACGGGCTGAGCTGGCGACGCTGCTGAGCCCTCGGAAGGAGGGCGGGGCTAGTGACTGAAAAACCGAAAAGCCCCCCGGCAGGAAACCGAGGGGCCAATCCCAATGATGGAACTTCCAGGGCCACGGAAGCTACTCCCAATATTACCAGCGGACCCGGACTGAAGTCTCACTATGTGAACCTAACTGCTGGGCATGCACAAGAACTCGCCGATTCGGCGATCTCACCTGACGTTGCCCGGGACCGGGGTGTTTACTCAGCACAATCTCGGGATGAGCTCCCCGAAGACGCCCGCTATTTGGTCGACAATCACGGGAACAAGGTCCTGCCTGCCCTGGTGTACCCCATGGAGCATCCGGATGGGTCCAAGACCTGGCAGCTCAAACCCCAACCGGGCTCGGTCACGAACGAGGAGGGTCAGCAGCCGAAGTACATCGGGCCGACCAAGCAGAACAACCCCATCAAGCTGCCGGTTCTTCGGCAGGCTAACTCAGACGTCGTGCTGATCGTCGAAGGCACCAAGCAGGGGCTCTCGGTGCTGACCCACTCTCCGGAAGACTGGAGTATCTACGGTATCGCCGGCATCCATTCCTGGATGAATAACGGAGATCCTACCGAGCATCTGTCTGTAGTCGATGGCAAGAAGGTCGTGGTGGTCCCCGATGCTGATGCCAAGACCAATGTGCGGGTTTACGACGGGGCGCAGGAGCTGGGCGAGGCGTGCCGATCCTTCGGAGCCAAGAGTGTCCGATACCTGAGGGTCCCAGGGGTACAGGAGAAGGACGGGATCGACGATGCCCTCGCCCGGCTGGCCTCCGATGACAAGCGCGCTGCCTCACTGAGGAACTGGGTCAGCAACGCAGCTACGACTCCGGCGAATCTCTCCAAACCCGAACTCAATCGGATGCGGGCGGACCTTCGGCGCCAAGAGGAGCTGGCCCGGGTGAAGAAGGAGTCTGGCGACCGTCAGGTCATCGACATCGAGGAGGATCAACTGGAAGTGGTGGTCCGTCTGGTCTCCGTTCTGCGAGAGCAGCGGGGAGGTGAGACTGTCTTCGAACGCGGCGATCGCCTGGTCTTGGTGCGTCGCAGCGGGTCCGGTGAGCTGCGGGCCGAGGAGATGAAACGTGGGGTGCTACAGGACGAGCTGCTGCAGAACTTCAACCCCATCAAGATCTCTGATAAGGACGGCGTCAAGTGTGTGCTTTTTCCCTCAGCACTGCTTGGTGTTGTCAGTAATCGTTGTCGCGAGTTCCCCACTCTGACTGGCATTACACGCTCCCCTGTCGTGCGTCGGGATGGAACTGTGGTGACCACTAACGGCTACGACGAGCAGACCGGGCTGATGCTGGATCTGACAGAGGATGTTGTAGGGATCGAGGTGCCCGAACATCCCAGTGATGTCGACATTGCGGAGGCTCGCCTTCTGATCCTTGACCTGGTGGCAATGGACGGCGAAGACGGGTACGACGGGTTTCCCTTTCAGTCCACGGCTGACCAGACCCACCTAGTTGCCTCGATGCTGACGATCCTTCTCAAGCCTGCTGTGGGCTGCTCCCCGTTGTTTCTGCTCAATGGAATTCAGCCTGGCGTGGGCAAAGGCGAGGCTGTCGACTTCGTGCATCGAGTCACCCTCGGGGCAGAGCCGACGGTCACAACCGCTTCGACCTCTGATGCAGAGATGGACAAGCGCTTGACTGCCTTGCTTTTGGAAGGTGAGTCCACTGTCGTGTTGGACGAGGTTCAGGACAAGCAGGGCCGCAACCGTCTGGTGGCCCCTTCCATCAATGCCTTCGTCACCTCCGAGGTCTATGGCGGCAGGAAACTCGGCGAATCTGAGGCGCTGCGACTGCCTAACCACGCCACGGTCTTCGGCTTGGGAAATAACGTCCAGACCCCAGCTGACTTAGCCCGACGAGTGCTCGCGATCAGGTTGAATTCTGACCGCAGTGACTTGGAGAACCGGAACAATTTCAAGTACGACCTCCGCACCTGGGTTTCGAAGCACAGGGCCGAAATACTGCGGGCACTACTGGTTCTGGTCCGCGCTTGGTATGACCGCGGAGAGCCTGCGGCACCGAAGCCGTTCGGGTTCGCCAGCTTCGGTGAATGGCAACGCGTCATTGGGGGAATCCTTCACCTGGGAGGCTTCGAGGATTTCCTGGGCAACGTCATGGAGGTCCGTGAGTCTGCAGACAACGAGGCCGTGGAGAACCGGGAGCATGTCGAATGGCTGGCACACCACTTCGGGGCAAAGAAGTTCTCTGCGTCGGATGTGCTGGCCAAGGCTCGTGCCGAAGGTGAGGATTCGCCAGCCCCGTACAACCACGACTTTAGCGATCTGACTCCGAAGAATCTCTCGACGTTCTACGGACAGAACCCAAGATGGTTCGGAGATCTCCGTATCAAGTCCGCGGGGAAAGTCACAGGCGGGCGCAACGCATTCCGGGTCGAACGTTTGGGCGCCTTGGATGAGGACGACGATGCACCTGATGATGTGCTCCGTCCGGCGGCCGGCGTGGGCTCTGGTGAGGTCATCAAGTACACCGACCACAAGGGATTCACGAAGTCTGTTGCCCGGGTCGCCGGGGATATGCATGGTGTGACCATCGCGGAGATGGGAGGGAGTTCCCAGTGAGCAACGTGATCTATCTCGATCTTGAAACCGCTGATGCTGACCGACTCTGGGACTATGGGACAGGGTTTGTTCGCCTGGCAGGGATCGCGGTGAACAATGGGCCGGTGATGACCACTACGGACATCTCCGCAGTGACACGGATCGTCGAACGTGCTGATCTCATCGTGGGCCACAATGTGCTGAACCGTCCTGGGTTTAGTTCCGAGATTTTGGTGCGGACTCGGTCCGCTGTTC
>NZ_JAVKGR010000025.1:0-16094 GCF_031470965.1 Nesterenkonia aerolata
TGTGAAGGGCTCTGCTTCAGAGCTATCGAGTCATCAGAACTGCAGAATCAAGCCGATGTAGACGCAACGAGGTTTACTCCCCAACGGCGTTCTCTTGCCGCCCTAGCAGTCGATACGGAGGGGCACCAGGCATGAGGTTGCTATCTCGGATTAGAGTCCAAAGCCAACTGCGGAGCGGTTCGAGTCATCGGCTGGGGAGATCGCAGCGCTTGGTCTCGGATTTTAGGTCTGCGAGCACGGTGTGGAGTTCGGCGATCCGGCGTTCTGCATCGGCGACGAGGTAATCGGTCAGTCGCTGCCAGTCCTCGGGTGTCGGTTCGTCAGGAACGTCCTGCAGCACCTTGGTGATCTCTTGCACGGACAACCCGACGCGCTGGGCGACCCGAGCGACACGAACTACGCAGGGAACCCAGGGCTGGTAGCGACGCTGGTTGCCCGAGGTGCGCTGTGACTCGATCAGTCCTTGCCGCTCGTAGAACCTGATCGCTGAGGTTGCGGTGCCGCTGAGTTCAGCCGTCTCGCCGACCGTTAGCAACTCGGAGGCTTGAGTCTCGGTGAGAGTCATGCTTCCAGCATGGCTTGACTTCAACCAATGTTCAAGTTCTAGCGTCGTGGATATGAAGATGAATCCGCGCCAGTGTCTGGCCTTGTCGACGTGTCGGGTTTGACCGGCGTACCTACCGAGTGAAGGGAGGTCGTCATGGACGGCACAACAGCGAGCAGCAGCGGCAGGACTGCCTGGAACTGTGCCAGCGCCTCGGGGTTGAGTTGCCGGTGGTGTTCATGGATAACGACCTCTCGGCCTACTCGGGAAAGAAGCGCCCCGGCTACCTCGACCTACTCGAACGTGTGAAGCTCGGCCCGTCGCGGATTGTGGCATGGCATGTGGATCGTCTCCTATGAGTCCGGGTATAAGGCCGACCGGTTCCTCGCAGGCCAATCGGTGCGACAGATCACGAAGTGGCTCAACCGCGACGACGGGCCGGTGTCGCCCTCAAAGGGCAAGAGCCGGTTGAACGTGTGACATGAGAGCACCGTCGGCTCGATCCTCTGCTCGGCGCGTATCTCGGGGCAACGCGCTGACGAGCCCGCATCGAAGACGACAGCGACGTGGGAACGGCGTGATCGGGCGATCCCGGGGCCGGGGAACTGGGAGGCGATCATCACCTCGAGGAGACGGCGCGCATTCGGGCGGTGTTCAACCACCCAGACCGGCGGGTGGGCCGCTCGTCCAAAAGCCTCCTGGCGGGACTGATCACCTGCGCCAAATGCGGCAACACCCTCGTCTCCTCGGGGCTCCACCGGGGCCAGGCCTCGATCGCGTACCGACCTGTACGCCGGAACGTTCACATGCCTGGCGAGTCCACGCCACCGGGTCAAACCCCGACGGCAGACCGTTCGGAGCTCGGCCCCGCCGTACACCAGCCGAGGGCGTCAGAGAAGTATCAGCGGGCGTCGTACCGTTGACGCGTGGAAGGGCCGGGCACCCCGGACGACATCGCCGGGACTGTCCATTCCTCGCATCCGCGGCTGCTCGTCAGATCACAGGACAGGTCATCGCCGTTGACTGTGGGGAACGCACCACCCGCTGACTCGCGCGACGTCGGCGCCGGTACTTCCGTCTATGGACCACGCGTCTCTTCTGCCGTGGTTCGACGAGTTCAAAGAGACGGCCGCGCGTGATTGCTACTGGCGCTGTCGTTTTCGGATCGAGCCGGGGGTGCGTCCGGTGACGCGCACGAAGGCCCGGTGGAATGCGGCCTCGGATTGGTAGCCGAGTTCGGCGGCGAGTGCCCCGGCGGTGATGGTCTCCTCGGAGAGTCTGGTTCGGGCGATGTTCATGCGCCAGCGGGTGAGATAGGACACGGGTGCTTCTCCGACGAGTTCGGTGAAGCGCGCGCTGAATGAGGATCTGGACATGGTGGCGAGTCGAGCGAGCCGGTCGAGACTCCAGTCGTGGCCGGGGTTGTCGTGGATCGCTTCGAGTGCGCGGCCGATTCGTTCGTCCTGAAGGGCGCGGAGCCATCCGGTGAGGGCATCGGGAGAGGTCGCGAGCCAACCGCGGATCGCTTGCACGACGAGGATGTCGGCCAGACGGGTGGCGACAGCTTCTCCGCCGAGTTGGGGGTGGGAGAGCTCGCCTGCCATGAGACGGAGAATGTCCCGCACGGAAGAGGCTGCGGACATGGTGTCGCCCCCGACAAACAGTATGGCGGGAAGCGTACACGTCAGCTCGCGTGCTGCTGGGCTGTCGAAGGCGACGACGCCGCAGATCAACTGCGTTCCTCGGCCGGTGCCGCCGTGACGGAGCGTGGAGTAGTGCTCACTGAGGTACTGCTGCGGCAACAGATCGACCCGCGGCCCGCGACTCGCGTCGGGCTCGCTGAGCAGATCGTGTCCGAGGCCGTGCGGCACGAGGGCGAAGTCGCCTGCGCGCAGTTCGATCGGCTCGGTGTCGGGTAGGCGCAGCCAGCATGATCCCGTGGTGACGACGTGGAAGCTCACCGAGTCCGCGATGGCGGGCATCTCCAATGCCCAAGGCTCGCCGAGTTCGGCATGACAGTAGAAGGTGCTGCGCATCCGAAGCGTATGCAGCACGCGGGCGAGCCGATCCGAGCCACGATCATCCCCAGAGGAGTTCTGCATACCCATGATCCTGTCATGGTCGGTATGTGAAATGCTCGCATTGGCGGATGATCGAGCAAGACCTTCGGCGGACTAAGCATAGAGCTACCGGCCAGGTCTGCTTATCGTCGGTTGTAGAGAGAACTCCGCAACCGAAAGGAAGCATCATGTATGTCGTCGCAGGAGCCACTGGTCGTGTGGGATCTGTCACCGCTGAGAGCCTGCTCGCCGCAGGGGCAGATGTTCGAGTCTTGGTGCGTCGCCGGGCCGATGCCGAGACCTGGCAAAGCCGAGGCGCCGAGGCGCACACGGTCGCCCTGGAAGATCGCGGTGCACTGGGCAGCGCGCTCGAAGGCTGCTCAGGGTTCTTCGTGCTGCTCCCGTTCGACCTGGCCGCCGACGATCTCGATGTTCACGCCGATCGGCTCATCGCCTCGATCGCGGGCGCTGTCGCGGACCAGAAGGTGCCTCATGTCGTCATGCTCTCCTCAGGCGGGGCAGACCTTGCCGAGGGAACCGGCCCCATCACCGGGTTGCATCGGCTGGAACAAGCGCTCGAGACCACTGGCGCCATCGTGACCGCACTGCGCTCAGGTCACTTCCAAGAGAAAGTCGCAGACCTCATCGACGTCGCCCGTGAAAGCGGCGTCTACCCAGTGTTCGCCACCTCCGCCAACACGCCAGTGCCGATGGTCGCCACCTGCGACATCGGCGAGATCGCCGCGACCGCGCTCCTCACAACGCCCCTGTCCAGCGAGACCGTGGATATCATCGGCCCCTCCTACACCGAGAGTGAGATCGCCGCCACACTGGGTGACGCGCTCGGCCGGGAGCTGCACGTCGCGACGATTCCCCAGGAGGCATGGGCCGGTGCGCTCAGCGAGGCAGGCTTCCGGCCGCACGTCGCCGAGAGCCTGGCTGAGCTCTACCGAGCCGACGAGCAGGGCCTGCTCGCACCGCGCGGGGATCGAAGCATCCACGTCTCGACCACCGTTGAAACCACCATCGAGCGCCTTCTCGCTGCCTGCTGACGAACGAGGAACATGATGCACGCGCTGATTCCGGGCCCTGTGATGGTCGTCGCGATCATCACCAACGGATTGCTCGCCGGACTGTTCTTCGTGTTCAGCATCGCCATTGGCCCCGGGCTCCGACACGTGGATGATCGAACATACGTCCGAGCATTCCGGATGATCAACACCGCGATCCTGAACGGAAAATTCTTGACCGTCTTCTTCGTCGCACCGATTGCCGCAGCCGGCTGCGCAGTACTTCACCTCTCGCGTGACGGCTCGGCATCCCTCCCTGCGGTCATCATAGGAGCGGTCTGCTCGGCGCTTACCTTCGGCATCACCGCCGCAGGGAACGTACCACTCAACCACGAACTCGACCGTGCACCGATCAATACCGACCACCAACGCCGAACCGCACGTCAACGGTTCGAGACGCGTTGGAATCGCCGGAACCTCGCCCGCACCCTCACCAGTACAGGCGCGGTCACCTTCCTGGCCGTCGCATCGGTCACCGGGTAGCCTCGTGAGTCGGACCGCTGATGCGCCAGCAAGACCAAGACACGCGCAACCGACGCGTGACCGCACAGGGCCGAGGCCGCGGACTCACGTCCAGCAAGCGACGCCGCTCGGCTGCTGAGGGTCTGTCCGGTAAACGGTGTGTGAGATCCGGTGGTTTTCATCAGTGTGGGTGGTGTTCTCGAACCGTCCGGCGAAGGTGATCGCGGACGCGTTCAGCGCGGGCTTCCACCTTCATCATCCAGCGTGCCCCCCGCCGGTGGGGTCAAGCGAACGCGTCACCAGGTACAAGCACTTCAACGCTGCGGCCTCGGAGAGGGGCCGTGTCAACGGGGTTGAGAGACTCACGATCGCATCCCGGTGCTGCCGGCCGGCATAACGGAACGAGTGACGGATCAGGTGCACAATGCACTGCTGCACGATCGTGTGCTCCCAAGTGGTGTTGATCGCCTCCGGCAGCCCCTTGAGCCCGTCGCACACCGCGATCAGTACGCGATCAGTACGTCCTCGACGCCGCGGTTCTTCAGCTCGGTGAACACCTGCAGCCAGAACCTCGCTCCCTCCTGGCCGGCACCGTCACCGGCCCAGATCCTGAGGATCTCGCGTTCCCCGCCCGTGGTCACGCCCATGACGACGTAGATACGGGGTGTTGCGGACCTGCCCGTCGCGGACCTTGACCACGATCGCGTCAACGAAGATCACCGGATAGACAGGATCCAGCGGCCGCGAGGCCCACTCCGTCAGTTCCCCGGTGACTTTCTCAGTAATCCGGTTGATCGTGTCTTTGGAGACTTTCGCCCCCATAGATCTCGTTGAAGTCCGCGGCGATCTCCCCGGTCGTCAACCCCCGCGCCGACAGTGAGAGGACGATCTGATCGATCCCGTCCAGCCGGCGCTTGTGCTTGGGTGAGCAACCGCTCGGCGAGGTCCTTCTGATCGATGATCTGCCCGGTCACGGGATCAATCATCGCCTCGTCCAACAGTTCGGTCGTATCAGCCACGGCCGTCTCCTTTCGGATCAGCCCGGACCCTCACACACCGTTATTCAGACAGCCCCGCGACTCGAATCACTCCCAGAGTGAGCGGAAAATCAGAGCGAGCGGATAAAAATGGAACTGCAAGAACAAGCCGATCAAAACCGGACTCCTCTCGCTCTCCTACGGGATTCCGCTGAGGACGTGTCACCGAGGTCCGATCAGGGCCTCCTCCAACCGGTCGAGTGCCTTGGGTGCGGTCTTCTGAGCGATCAGCCCCTCACAGGCGTGGGCGGTGAGCTCCAGACCCCGCGGGCTCCACAGCGCCTGCACCACGGCGGGATTCATATTCAGTGCCCCGCTGCCTATCACACCGGCCAGGTGACCGCGCCCCGGATCGGCGAGCACCACCATAGCGAGGCATCCGTGCAGCGCCCAGAACGACTCAGGTGTCCCCGGGGCGGACACTGTGCGGTGCTCGCCACGCATCCGGGTCAGACGCACTCCGAGACGACCGCCGAGGCGTCCACCCGACCGGCCTCCGACCTGGCCTGCAAAGCCCCCACCGATCCGTCCCCCGATGGCGCCGCCGGCGGCACCCAACTTACTTAAGACGTCGGTGAGGATGTCGAGCACCTGATCCGGCGGTAGCAGCGGCGAGGGCGGGTCCAGTGGCTTCGCGCGCGAGGTCATGAGGCAATCATGCCACGAGACTGACCCCGTGGGGCAACTTCAGGCCGTGGGGTCGATGAGCAGCTTGCCGCGGGCTTCGCCCCGTTGGCTGATCTGCAGCGCCTCAGCCGCCTGCGCCAGCGGGAACGTCCTGTCCAGGCGCACCTGAAGGGCACCCTCGGCCACTGCGCTCAGCAGCGTCTCCAGCCGCCGCCCATCGGGACGCACCCACACCCAGCGACCACCGTGCTGCTCGACCTGCGGATCAGCGATGGAGACGTGCCGACCGCCCACCGAGAGCACCTGGCGGGTCTGCTCCCACACCCCACCGACGAAGTCAGCGACCGCCGTGACGCCATCAGGTGCCACCGAGCGCACTCGGTCCACCAGCCCGTCACCGTATTCGACCGGCGTCACACCGATCTCACGCAACGGTTCATGATGCGGCGCCGAGGCCGTGCCGATGACCTTCGCTCCACGGGCCACCGCCAGCTGAGCAGCGATGTGCCCCACACCGCCGGAGGCCGCATGGATCAGCACCGTGTCCTGATCACCGATGCCCAGAGTCTCCACCGACCGTAGGGCAGTCAGTCCGACCAGCGGCAGCCCAGCGGCGACCTCGGCGCTCACCGGCTCAGGGATCCGCGCCACCGACGTCGCCGGCAGCGCGACGTACTCCGCGTAGGTGCCGCCGTGGACCACGTCCTTCCGCCCGTAGGAGGCCACCCGGTCACCGACTTCGAACTCCGGCACATCCGGGCCGAGTGCCTCGATCACCCCGGCCACATCCCAGCCGGGAACGGCGGGGAAGACGATGTCCAGCATGGGGTCCAGATACCCGGCCATGACCTTCCAGTCCACCGGGTTGACCGCCGCGCGCTCCACACGGATCAGCACACTGCCCGGGCCGAGCTTCGGCTGCGGGGCGTCCTCGGTCAGCTGCAGGGTCTCAGGTTCGCCGTACTGGGAGTAGGTGATGGCACGCATACCCGGGCTAACAGGAGCTGACCAGCACGTATTCCACGTTTCTGCGCGGCCCGTCCCCGCACCGGGCAACAGACACCGGGCAACAGACACCAGGCAACAGATATCGGGCAACAGATACCGGGCAACAGCTCAGGCACCGGCGTCACGTGGGAGGATATGAGCCATGCCCAGCCGCCGCACCGTCGTGATCACCGGGGCCAGTGCGGGGATCGGCGCTGCCGCGGCCCGGCGGCTCGCAGACCGTGAAGACACCCGGCTGATCCTGCTCGGCCGCAACCGGCAGCGTACCGCCGGTCTCGCCGAGGCCCTCGGCGCAGAACATCTGATCGCCGACTTCACCGAGCTGGACCAGGTCCGCGCCGTCGCCGAGCAGCTGCGAGCCCGCTGTGCGAGGATCGACGTCCTCGCCCTCAACGCCGCGGCGATCCACCGCCATCGCCGGCGCACTGTGGACGGCTTCGACACCACTCTGCAGGTCAACCACCTCGCCCCCGCCCTGCTCACCGAACTTCTGGAGGAACCGCTGCATGCGGCCGGCGCCGCCGTCGTCGTCACCGCCAGCCGCGCCGAACGCCATGCGAAGCTCACCACGCCGCTGGACATCCACCAGCTGCACAGCCGTCATCACTGGTGCCCGCACCACGCCTACGCGAACTCCAAGCTCGGCAACGTGCTCTTCGCCCGCAGCCTCGCCCGGCACCGGCCCGCACTGCGGCCGGTCTCCTTCCACCCCGGGATCATCAACACCGGGCTGGCCGCCGCCCTGCCGCTGCGCCACCGCTTCCTCTACCGCAGCGCCGGAATCGCAGCACCGCTGACCGTGGCCGACGGCGGGGCCAACCTGGTCCACTTCATCGACGGCACCCCCGGGCGCTGCTGGCAGCCGGGAGTCCACTACGACGCCGACCGCACCCGCCCGCGGCTCTCCGCGCTCGCCGCAGCAGAGGACGCCGCCGAGGCGCACTGGCAGCTCACCCGCCGGATGCTCGGACTCACACTGCGCTGACGGCGATCCGCTCTGTGATCTGTGATCAAGCCCCCGCGCTCACCGCTCACCGCTTCTTGATCGACTCATAGTGCGCCAGCGCCTCACGCCGGGAGACCCCCAGGTCTACCACCGGCTGCGGGTAGTCCGCAGTGTCCAGCTCAGGGATCCACCGGCGCACATACCGGCGCTGCGGGTCGAAGCGCTCCAGCTGCCGTTCTGGATTGAAGATCCTGAAGTACGGGGCGGCGTCGGCCCCGCAGCCGGCCACCCATTGCCAGTTCGCCGGATTCGAGGCGGCATCGGCATCGACGAGGGTGTCCCAGAACCAGGCCTCACCCTCACGCCAATCGATGCCCAGGTTCTTCACCAGCAGGCTCGCCGAGGCCATCCGCACCCTGTTGTGCATATGCCCGGTCTCCCACAGCTCCCGCTGCCCGGCGTCCACCCACGCGAACCCGGTCTCCCCGCGCGCCCAGGCACGGAACGCCTCGGGCTGTTGGGCACGAGACTGCCACGGGTAGGCATCGAACTGGGCCTTCAGGTTCTGCTGCGGCATCTGCGGGAAGTGGAAGAGCAGATGCCAGCAGAACTCCCGCCACCCCAGCTCCGAGAGGAACCCGTCCGCCTGCTCCGGCGCCTCCTCGCAGGCCGCAGCCCACACCTGACGGGGGCTGAGCTGGCCGAACCGCAGATACGGGGAGAGCCCGGAGGTGCCGTCGAGCTCTGGGCGGTCCCGCGCGTCGTCGTAGTCGGTGACCTTCTGCCGCAGGAACTCCTCGAGCTGCCGCTGCCCGGCCATCTCACTCGGCTCCCACCGCCGCCGCAGTCCGCCGGCCCAGTCCGGTGCTGTGGGCCGCAGATCCAGGTCGCGGAGCTCGCCGCGGGGCACACCGGCTGCGGCCAGGCTCGCCGCAGTGGACTTCGCTTCCCAGCAGGGGGTGGGCACCGGCAGCGGGTCCTGCTGCGGCCGGGCGCTGACTGCCCGCCAGAACGGGGTGAACACCTGGTACGGCCCGCCGGTCTGGGTCTCCACCGTCCACGGCTCGTGCAGCAGAGAACCGGGGAAGCTCTCGACCTCCACACCGTGCTGCCGAAGCTGCTCCTTCAGGTGTGCGTCGAGGCGGCGTTCCGGCCCGCCGTAACGCCGCGTCCACTGCACCCGGTCCGCACCCAGCTGCTCCGCGAGGTGAGGGATCAGCCGCGCAGGGTCTCCGGTGCGGAGCAGCAGCGGCACCCCCAGCTCATCCAGCCGGGCGCGCAGTGATCCCAACGCCCCGTGCAGCCACCATTTCGCCGCCCCGCCCAGCGGACGCACCCCGTCACTGACCTCATCGAGGACATACACGGCGACGACGTCGCCGGTTCCGTCACCCTCGGCGTACCGGCAGGCCGCGTAGAGCGCGGGATGATCAGCGGTCCGCAAGTCATCGCGGAACCACACCAGTGTGCGGGTCATCGGCTCACTCCTCTGTTCCGGGCCGCAGCGAGAATGTTCTTGGTCATCGACGGGAAGATGAACCGGTGGAACGGAGCCATCGCCGCCCAGTACGCCCGCCCCGCCATATTCTCCGGGAAGAAGATGGCCCGCTGAGTGTATCGGCAGCCACCCGGCTCATCCTGAACCAGGAACTCCAGCCACGCCTGCCCGGCCACGCGCATCTCCGCGCGCAGCACCAGGCGACTGCCACGCTCCAGCGTCTCCACCCGCCACCAGTCCACCGGATCCCCCACGCGCAGCCGATCAGGCAGCCGGCGCCCCCGGTTCAGCCCCGCCCCACCGGCCAGCTTGTCCCAGACACCGCGGACCTTCCACGCCACGGGAAGCGAATACCAGCCGTTGTCCCCGCCGATCCCCTCGATCACCGGCCACACCTCCTCGGCACGCAGCCCTTGGACGTGGGTGCTGCGCCGGTCGATCTTCACCGGCCGACCGGACCACTGCGGATCACTGGGCAGGGCACCGGCGGCCTCGTCCAGACCGCCGACGTCGGCATCCCAGGTGGTGTCGATCGCGCCCTCCTGTTCGCGATGCAGCGCCAGGGTCACCGCCTCGGAATAGCTGAGCAGCCCGGGCCGCGGGGCCGGGATGATCGCGTCGACGTCGTGATCGCTGGTGATGGCATCCTCCTGCAGAGAACGGACCAGCGGAAGGGTCAGCGACATCGGCAGGGGAGTCACCAGCCCCACCCAGATGCCGGACAAGGTGGCCGCCGGCAGCGGCAACGGAAGCACCACCCGCCGTCGCAGCCCCGCCAGGACGGCGAACCGGCGCATCACCTCGGCGTAGGTGAGCACATCACGGGAACCGATGTCCAGGGTCCGGTTCACCGAGCCCTCGACGTCGGCGGCGCGGACCAGGTAGTGCAGCACATCGCGCACACCGATCGGCTCCACCCGGTTGGTCACCCAGTCTGGCGCCGGCATCACCGCCAGCGCCAACGCCAGATGCCGGATCATCTCGAAAGACGCCGAGCCGGAGCCGATGATGATCCCGGCCTGGAACGCGATCGTGTCCACAGCGGAATCCAGCAGGATGCGTGCGACCGCCGCCCGGGAGCGCATATGCGGGGAGAGCTCCACCCCCTCAGGGTGCAGCCCGCCCAGGAACACCAGACGCGCGACGCCGGCAGACTCCGCGGCCTCAGCGATCCGCCGGGCCACCCGGGCCTCCTGCTCCTCGAAGTCAGAACCGGCACCCATCGAATGCACCAGGTGATAGACCACCTCACAGCCGGCCATCGCCGCGTCCAAGCTGATGCCGTCGTCGAGATCCACGGTGTGGACCTCCACCTCCTCAGCCCAGGGGACCGGTTCGAGCTTCTGCGGAGAACGCACCGCCACCTGCACCTGATGCCCGGCCTGCAGCAGCCGCGGCACCAGCCGACCCCCGATGTAGCCGGTGGCCCCGAGCACGAGCACCCGGCGCGGCGACGGGCTCAGCGCCACCTGCTCGGGGCCTAGGCGCGGGGAAGAGTCTGGGCGCGGGGAGGAGTCCGGGGTGGGCGGCTGGCCGTTCTCGGACGTGTTCACAGTGTTCTCCGATCCGTGGCAGGGCCCGCACAGCGAGGCGAGCTGTGCTTCACACTACGGCCTCATCACTGGATAACACAGCGCTGAGCAGGGGAAATGAGGTCTCTGCGAATGGGTGAGCCGAACCTCAGGGTGCACTTCACACCGCAGCTCCGAGTGATCAGCTGATCGTGGCACTGGGTAGGATGTGGGCAGGTTGCACCGGTGGGAGGAGGCCTCAGTGCGCGACACCTCGCCGTCGATGCGCTATACCCGGGCCGCCCGCGCGGCCGCCGCGGAGATCATCGGCACCTACTCCACCTCCTTCGGCTGGGCCACTGGGCTGCTCGGCCGCCGTCATCGCGGCCATATCCGCAGCATCTACGCCCTGGTGCGCATCGCCGATGAGATCGTCGACGGCACCGCCGCCGAATTCGGCCTCGACGCCGAGGCCCAGGCGCAGGCCCTGGAGGACTACCGGGAGCAGACCCACCGGGCGATGGCGGCGGGCTACAGCACCGATCTGGTCATCCACGCCTTCGCCCGCACCGCCGCAGCCGCCGGTATCGATACCTCGCTGACCGGGCCGTTCTTCGATTCCATGCGTGCGGATCTGCACGGCTCACCTGGCGATGACCAGCAGCGGGCGCAGTACGTCTACGGCTCGGCCGAAGTGGTGGGGCTCATGTGCCTGCGGGTCTTCCTCCGCGAGGAGCATCTGCCCGCCGTCGAGGTCCAGGAGCTGGAGGAGGGGGCACGGCAGCTCGGTGCGGCCTTCCAGAATGTGAATTTCCTGCGCGACCTCGCCGCCGACGCCGATCAGCTCGGCCGCAACTACCTCTCGGACTCCGCCGCGCTGACTGAGGTGGAGCACCGCGCCTGGGTGCAGATCATCGGCACCCAGCTCGACGCCGCTGCTGGGGTGATCCCGTCTCTGCCGCGGGACTGCCGGGCGGCCGTCGCCGCGGCGCATCTGTTCTTCGCCGAGCTGCTCACCCGGCTGGAGGCCACCCCGACCGAGGAGCTGCGACGCCGTCGCATCCGTGTGCCCAATCCGGTGAAAGTTCGGCTGATCAGCCGGGCCCTGGCGGGGAACGCAGGGTCTCTGCAGCGGAACGCCTCGCCGACCACCGATCGTCCCCGAGATCCCAGGAGCGCCTGATGCCCCAGCAGCCTGACCGGAAGCGCATCGCGATCATCGGCGCCGGGGCCGCCGGCCTCGCCACCGCCGCTCTGTTGGCTCGGGACGGTCACCGGGTGAGCGTCTACGAGCGCGGCGAACAGCTCGGCGGCCGGGCCGGGGTGATCGAGGACGCCGGGTTCCGCTTCGACACTGGGCCCTCCTGGTACCTGATGCCGCGGGTCTTCGAGCACTTCTTCGCGCTGGCCGGTACTTCTGTCCAGGAGCGGCTGGAGCTGGTGGACCTCGACCCCGGTTATCGGGTGTTCCCGGAACCGGAACCGGAACCGGAACCGGAACCGGAGCCGGAACCGGAGCCGACGTTAGAACCGGCGTCAGAACTGGAGCCGGCGGCTGGGGCGGCATCCTCAGCACTGGACGCCGGTGCTTCACGTTCTGGCCCCTCCGTCCCGGTCGATGTCCATGCTGAGCCGGAGAAGGCCCGCGCACTCTTCGAATCCCTGGAACCCGGCAGCGGCCCCGCGCTGGACCGCTACCTGGCCTCGGCGGAGCACACGATGGACATCGCCGAAAGCCGTTTCCTCTACAACCCCTTCACTCGGCCCACAGGGTTCGCCGCCCGAGAGGTCATGACATCGCTGCCGCAGCTGGGCGGACTGCTGCTGACCTCACTGCAGCGCTACGTCGCCCGGCGTTTCCAGCACACGGTGCTGCAGCAGATCCTCGGCTACCCGGCAGTGTTCCTCGGCACCCGCCCCGAGGACGCTCCGGCGATGTACCACCTGATGAGCCATCTGGACCTCGCCGACGGCGTGCGCTACCCGATGGGCGGCTTCGCCCAGGTCATGCAGGCGCTCGCCGACGTCGCCCGGGAGGCCGGGGCCGAGATCATCACATCCACCGAGGTCACCGAGATCACCGTGGCCCCGCAGCTGCGGCGGCGCCTGGGGCGCTCCCGCGGTCGGGTCACCGGGCTGCGCCGTCGTGATGCTCAGGGCGCAGAACACACCGAAGACGCCGACGTCGTGGTCTCCGCGGCGGACCTGCACCACACCGAGACGGCCCTGCTGGCGGAACCGTATCGCAGCCGAGACCAGCGCTGGTGGGAGGAGACCGCGGTCAGCGGACCGGGTGCGGTGCTGGTGATGCTCGGCGTCCGCGGTGCGCTGCCTGAACTGGCGCATCACTCGCTGCTCTTCGCCCGGGACTGGACCCCGCAGTTCACCGCGATCTTCGACGGGGACACCGACTGGCCGCAGACCCCCTCCATCTACGTCTGCCGGCCCAGCGCCACTGATCCGCAGGTGGCCCCGGACGGGCATGAGAACCTCTTCGTGCTCATCCCCTGCCCGGCAGAGACCAGCATCGGGCAGGGCGGCCCGGACGGCGACGGCGATGCACAGGTCGAGGCGATGGCCGATGCCGCCATCGACCAGATCGCCACCTGGGCCGGGATCGAGGATCTGCGCGAACGGATCGTGGTCCGGCACACCCGCGGCCCCGGCGACTTCGCCGCCGACTACCACTCCTGGCGGGGCGGGGCGCTGGGCCCGGCGCATACGCTGGGGCAGTCGGCGATGTTCCGCACGCAGAACGCCTCGCCGCGGGTCGACGGGCTCTACTACGCCGGGGCCACTGTGGCCCCCGGAGTGGGGGTGCCGATGTGCCTGATCAGCGCGGAACTGGTGCTCAAGCGCCTGCGCGGAGACCACAGCGCGGGCCCGATACCTACCCAGGAGACCCCGAACCAGGCGACCCCGACCCAGAAGACCCTGAACCAGCCCGACCGCGGTGGCCGTGATCGCCGGACGCGCCGGGGCGACCGCACCGGAGAAAACCGCCGACGGAGCCGCCGATGAGCATCGCCTATCTGGCCGCGCTGCTCCTCTCCACCGGATGCATGCTGCTCATCGACTTCCGGTACCGGCTCTTTCTCTTCCGCAGCCCGGCAGCCGCCGGGCTGGTGATCCTGCTGGGCACTGTCTTCTTCCTGCTCTGGGATGCCGCGGGCATCGCGCTGGGGATCTTCCTCGTCGGTGACAGCCCTTATATGACGGGAATCATGCTGGGCCCGGAGATGCCGCTGGAGGAACCGGTGTTCCTGATCTTCCTGGTGATCTGCACGATGGTGCTCTACACCGGCGCCCACCGGCTGCTGCACCGCCGAACCGCACAGGCTGGGACGGAGCCCTCCGGGAGTCCGGCAAGGGGGAGCGCATCATGACCTACTTAGGACTGACCGCCGTCGTCCTGCTGCTGGTGCTCGCCGTGGTGATCCCGCTGCGGCGGCCGGTGAGCCTGGGGGCCGTCGCGCTCGCCGGTGCGGCACTGATCCTGCTCACCGCAGTCTTCGACAACATCATGATCGCCGTGGGCTTCTTCCACTACGCCGATGAGCCGCTCTCCGGGCTGAGCATCGGGCTGGCACCGATCGAGGACTTCAGCTACCCCATCGCCGGGGTGCTGCTGCTGCCCGCGCTGTGGCACCTGCTGCTGCGCCGTCGCGGTCGACCAGCCGCTGAGGAGGGCAGCCTCTGATGGCCCGTGCCCGTGCGCCGCACTCTCTGCTCGGTCACCTGCTGGCCTCCTCTCGGCCGGTGAGCTGGATCAACACCGCCTATCCCTTCGCCGCGGCCTACCTCTTCGGGGCCGGTCAGGTGGACTGGATGCTCGTCATCGGGGCGGTGTTCTTCCTGATCCCCTACAACCTGGCGATGTACGGGATCAACGACGTCTTCGACTACGCCTCAGATCTGAACAACCCGCGCAAGGGTGGGATCGAAGGGGCGGTGCTGCCTCAGCGGCTGCATCGGCCCACACTGCTGGCCGCCGTGCTCAGTGTGGCGCCGTTCGCGGTGCTGCTGTGCCTCTGGGGCGGACCGGCCACCTGGATCACCCTGCTTATCAGTCTCTTTGCGGTGGTGGCCTATTCGGCACCGCCGATGCGGTTCAAGGAGCGGGCGTTCCTGGACTCGATCACCTCCTCCACGCACTTCGTCAGCCCCGCGGCGGTGGGGTTCGCGCTGGCCGCAGACACCGGAGGCTCGGTGCCCGGCACGGCGGCGACGCTCATCCTGGTCGCCTTCTTCCTGTGGGGGATGGCCGCTCACGCCTTCGGGGCGGTGCAGGATGTGGTGCCGGACCGTGACGCCGGGATCGGCTCGGTGGCCACAGTGATGGGGGCGCGGCTGACAGTACGGTTCGCTGTGCTGCTCTGGGTGGCCTCGGGGGCGGTGGCACTGACGTTGCCGTGGCCGGGACCATTGGCCGCACTGGCCGCGGTGCCCTATCTGGTGCTCTCGGTGCCGTGGTGGAACGTCACCGATGAGACGGCGGCCGGAGTCAACGCGGCCTGGCGACGGTTTATCCTGGTCAACTACCTCGCCGGATTCCTGATCACGATGGTGCTCATCGCATCCTGGTGAGTCGCCTGGTCAGCTGCCTGGTGAGTGGCGGGTGCGGAGTACCGGGTATGGAGCCTGGGTGGGTGCAGAGTCAGCGCAGCAGCACGATCGCGCTGAGCAGCAGCCCGGTGAGCACCAGCAGCGGGGACGTCCACAGCCCGTGCACTGCACCCCAGCCGGGGCTGCGAGTGCCCAGGGTGACACTGACGAATCCCGGGAGGAACCCGATGCCCACGGCGACGACCGCGCCGAGGATCAGTACGGAAGCGGTGATGCCGTCGTCGAGCGGGGTCAGAGGTGTGCCCAGGCCGGTCATCGACTGCACGGTGAGGGAGAGGTAGATGAGGATCGGCAGGGTTGCCAGCGCCAGGATGAGGAACAGCAGCAGGCTCATCGTCCAACGGACTCCGTTGCGGCGCCTGGGGCGGGGTCCGTTGCGCCGTCCGGCGGGATGCGACGGGGCGGGGGAGTGGATCTGCGGATGTGTCCACGGGTGCGTATGCGGGGCAGGGTGTTGCATGGTGTGCCACTGGGGCTGTGACGGCGCCTGCCACTGCAGTGGGACGGTGACCTGGTCCGGGTGGATGAGCGGATACTGGGCGGCCTCCGGTCTGCTTTCAGACGTGCGCCCGGCGGCGGTGCCGGGCATATCGCCGCAGTCCCGCGTCTCGGGCGGATCCAGCGGGATCGGTACAGTGGGCGCGGCCGTGACACGCGGGATCTTCATCGTGTCCTGCATATGGCCCTCCTTCCGCAGGGACGGTT
>NZ_JAVKGR010000026.1:0-14591 GCF_031470965.1 Nesterenkonia aerolata
CCGTGAGCCTCGCGGCCTGACACCCCCAACTGTCACCTAAATGTGCGGCAGTCCCTCAGATACAACCGTTCACCGCTCTTATGTCAAGCCACTACACCCTGGTAGATGGTGAACTTAAGTTGGCCCTGTACCAGCAGACAGCACTCAGCTAATAACATTCTGCACGCCGTTCCGACTGCTCTCACCAAATACCATTTGCCGGTGATGCCAAACAGCGAGACGCTCTACCCCACCACCGAGGGCTGAACCGCCTTCCGAAAGTTTCCGACCCAGAACGGACAGGTCACCCTTCAAGAATCTGCCCGTTACCTCGTGAGTGCCCCTGATCGACACGGGCGCTGGTCGGCATCATCGCCGGGATCATCCTGCAGCAGTAGGTTGCCGGTTGCCCTCGCGGTCCGACACCCCAGTTGTCACCTCAACGTGGATCAGTCCCGCTCGTCGTACTGGTCCACCACCAGCCGGTCATCCCTCGTAGAACCTGGCGTCGAAGGTATCGAGTATCTGGTCGTAGGTCTCACCGTCGATCAACCCGTCATCCAGTGCTTTAGTCACGTCTCCCCACGCACCTGGGGGATCAATGGCAAGCCCATCAAAACCGTCCGTCTTTCCCCGCTTAGCGTAGGGCCAACGCAACAGCTCATCGATAAGTTGTTCGCGGTCGATGAATTCGACATGGTAGCGCTCACAGATTTCGTAAGGGCTTGCCCCGGAGAAGCCTTCTCGCGGCTCTTGGACCTGTTCCGCGGATCGCAGCGCTTTCGAGAGGGCTGGTTGTGAAATTCCTAGGTTATCGGCGACTGATCGTTGCGCATATCCCTCGCGCTGGACAACTGCACGAACTTTACGCAGTGCGCGCCGGTAGTCCAGGTCGTGGAGGTCACGTCGGCGACGAAGCTTCGCGGCGCGCTGAACCACTGCTCTGAAGTCCGTTCCTGGGCCCGGTACTGCAGTCACTCTGACCACCTCCTATAACTTAGGTTATCATCTGCTGTTTATCCCGGAGATCCCGGAGACAGCTTCGTCTCATGTGAGCTCCAAGCCGCAGCGTCGGGATGACGAATCAGCCCCCAACGGGGATGGCAGTGCGGCACTCCCGCTGCCACCCGATTCCTCGCCCTAAAACTGTGAACCGAAATCAATCCCTCCTGGGCGGTAGAGACCAATTGAGGAGCGCACGCCGACTGACTGATCGGCCTTATCGACCTTCGACCAGATGCACGCAGGATCACCGCACTCGCCGGTGCCCTCCTGTCCACACGCACCACATCATGAGCAAGCCATGAGGAAATTCGCCCTCCGAGCGAGGTCGTGATCAGGACCCCACGGCGAGTCAGTGCGGAAAAGGCACTGATCGAGTTCGGGAACCGTCACCACACGCCCTACCCCGAGTACCGCAGGCTTTGGAACGAATCGATGAGGAAAGCCACTGCGGCATCGATGGATGACATCGAGGCCGAGCTGTTCGATGGCCAGCAAGACATCGACGTTCGCAGTCTTTCTCGACGCGAACGTCCTGGCCAAGCCGGTCAACGCGCGCCCTCGTCATGATCGCCTTCCGTGCTAGTGGCTACGGCGTGACGTGGAGCGGCGACGTCGAATCCGAAGCAGCCGCTGCCTACGCTGTCTGCAGATTAGCGGAGCAGCTACCGATCTCGGCATCAGCCAGAGTGGCGAATCCCCTTCTTCAACCAGAAAATCAGCTCAGAGTTGATTAGCCCTGAGAAGCGCGATGAAGGACAGGCATGAGGATCGGTATCGCGCCCATCATTCCAGGTGCTGCTTCCACATCCACGCGACACCAGTGGGTTGACGACCCCATGGCACTCTAGCCCGGACCGCCGAGGACGAGTTCCAGGAAAGCAGCCGACGCGGGCGTGGGGTTAAAGGTGTGCCAGGTCAGGTATTCGCAACGTTCCGGGCCGTCGCTGACCAACCGGGCGGTCAGGTCCGTGGCTTCGATGACAGTTCCCGGTGGCAGCAGAGCGATAGCCAGTCCTTCGCGGACAAGATCGAGGATCAGGGCAGTGTCCATGGCCTCGAACGCCACCCTCCGGTGAAGCCCAGCGGCGGCAAAAGCAGTGTCACTCTGTGCTCGGCCTGACGTACCGGAGGGGAAGTCGGCGAACGTCTCACCGGCCAGTTCTTGCAAAGACAGCCGGGCTTGGTCCGCCAGTCGGTGATCCGCAGGCAGGACGGCGAGGAGATGCTCTCTGCTCAGCAGCCGGTGCTCAGTTCCTGGTGGCGGGGCACCTGCGGGCAGCCCGAGGAAGGCCACATCAGCGTCACCGTCGGCGACGGCACGAGTGAGTTCGTCACTGCTGGCCGTATACAGGGATACCGTCACCTCGGGATACTCACGACAGTACATCCCCAGGATCTCGGGGAGCTCAACCGCGGCCAATGTGGGGATGGCCCCGATCTTCAGATGCCCACACACCTGACCTCCAGCCGCAGCGGCATCCTGGGCGGCACGGTCTGCGGCCTTCAACGCAGCTCGTGCTGCCGGCAGAAAGGCGGCACCGGCTTCGGTGAGTTCGACCCGGCGGCTGGTCCGAGCGAAGAGTTTGACGCCGAGTTCCTGCTCCAGGCTCTTGATCTGCTGGCTCAGCGAGGATTGCACGACGAAGCACTGCTGCGCGGCACGGGTGAAACTCTTGGTCTCAGCCACGGCGAGTACATAGCGCATCTGCTGCCATTCCATCGATCTATCGTCTCAGGCGATCGCTGTAATGGAAACTATGTGTTGGACGGATAGATACTGTGCGTCGGATGCTGGCTGAGTGACCACGAGACCTGCTCCCAGCCCACGTTCCCACCGCAGTCCCGACTCTGGGACGAGCACATCAGGTTCCCTCCGCGGCCGCGTGGCACTGACTGTGCTGACGGCCTCCGCCCCGGCAGTCTGGGGCACCACGTACATCGTCACCACTGAACTGCTCCCGCCAGGCCATCCGCTCTTCGCCGCGCTGATGCGTGCCCTACCGGCGGGGCTGCTGGCGCTGCTGATCACCCGGCGGCTGCCACGCGGGAACTGGTGGGGCAAAGCCGCGGCGCTGGGCACCTTGAATATCGGGGCGTTCTTCCCACTGCTGTTCATCGCAGCCGAGCGGCTCCCCGGCGGGGTCGCCGCCACTCTGGGGGCCACGCAACCGATCATCGTGGCCTTCCTCGCCATGGGCGTGCTGGCCGAGCGGCTCTCGATCTGGCGGCTGAGCTGGGGTGTAGTCGGCGTGTTCGGTGTCGCCCTGGTGGTCCTCGGCCCTGAGGCAGCTTTGGACCCCATTGGCGTCGTCGCCGGACTCACCGGCGCAGCAGCGATGGGCCTAGGCGTCACGTTGACCAAACGATGGGGCCGCCCAGAAGGCGTCGGCGCACTCACGATGGCCGGATGGCAGCTCACCGCCGGCGGCCTCGTTCTCTTACTGCCCACTCTGCTCGTCGAAGGTCCACCCGAACATGTCAACGTCAGTGGGCTGCTGGGCTATCTGTGGCTGGGCGTCGTCGGCGGTCTGATTGCCTACACTCTCTGGTTTCACGGTCTGCGCAAGCTGCCGGTCACCGCGACCGCACTGCTGGGCCTGCTGTCCCCATTGGTCGCTGCGGGACTCGGGGCAATAGTTCTCGGCGAGACACTGACTGTGCCCCAGCTCGGCGGCTTCGGTCTCGCTCTGACTGCGATGCCTGCCGGGCAGATCACCCCTCCTCGACATTCGACGGAGTCGCCACCTTGAGCGCTCTGCCCCTGACCCACTGACCTGACCTATGACCTGGATCTTCCATCCCACAGAGAGGAACGTCATGCACCTGACAGTCATCGGAGCTACCGGCATGGTCGGCACCCGCCTGGTGGCGGAAGCACTGCACCGTGGTCACCACGTCACCGCAGCATCCCGGCACCCCACCCGATACGAATGCCCCGGAGCGAGATCCCTCCTCGTCGATACCTCGAGCGGAGAAGGACTCGATGCAGCAGTCGCCGAGACAGATGCCCTAATTCTGAGCGTTCGAACCAGCCCTGGCCAGGAGGATCGTCTGGCCCCCGACACTGCCCGTGTACTCGACGCAGCAGCCCGGGCAGATGTTCCGGTACTAGTGATCGGCGGAGCCGGACCGCTTCGGTCACCCACTGACCCCTCACGGCGTGTGGCCGATGACAAGACCTATGTCCCCAACGACTGGCGCCCTCTCGCATCCGCGAGCGCCGCGCAGCTCGACGCCTGCCGAGCCCACACTGGCGCACGGTGGACTTACCTCAGCCCACCGGCGATCCTTCAGCCAGGCGAACGCACCGGCACCTATCGGCGCGGCACTACCACGCTGCTGACTGCACAGGACGGAACCTCCCGGATCAGCGCAGAAGACCTCGCCGTCGCTGCCCTCGACGAAATCGAGCATCCCGGAGTGAATCAGCACATCACTGTCGCCGAGTCCTTGGACCCCGGCCTGGGCGCCTCCCCGCACATCGTCGGTGAGTGACCCGAGAATCACCGCCCTCAGCTGGCCGCGATGGACGTCTCATCGCATCGATTCCTTCGGCCCAACCTCCTCCAGGCGCCGCTGCGCCACCATCGGACACTCAACGAACCGATCAGCACACCCACGACGACGAGCCCAGCCCCAACCAGCTCACCGGGGCGCACCGTCTCCCCGAGGGCGAGCCACGCCGAGGTCATCCCGAAGACCGGGACGAGCAGGGAGAAGGGTGCCACCAGCCCAGCCGGATGCTTCGAGAGCAGCCACGTCCAGATTCCCGAACCCGCAACGACGGCGATCACCGCAGTGAACAGCAGCCCCAGCGTCGCCCCGATCCCCTCGGCGGTAAGGGCCGCAGCGAGGGCAGCACCGATGCGGTCTGCCCCTTCGGCACCC
Source organism: Nesterenkonia aerolata (assembly GCF_031470965.1). NCBI lineage: Bacteria > Bacillati > Actinomycetota > Actinomycetes > Micrococcales > Micrococcaceae > Nesterenkonia > Nesterenkonia aerolata. Next base: position 4,873 of record NZ_JAVKGR010000026.1, read on the forward strand.
AGGCTCAGCAGCATCAGCGGCACCGGTGGGATAACCGTCATCCACAGCATCAGCCGGAAAGGCTCATGCGTATGTGTCAGCCTGCTGGAGATATTGCCGAGCGCCCATCCGAAACCCGCCGCCAGAGTCAGCAGGAACGGCAACACAGCCGCGTGCTCTGCTCGCTGCCAGCCCACCAGGGCCAGCCCGGCCATCGCCAGAGCAATGCCGAGCACCCGCCGTGCAGTCAGCCGCTCACGGAGGAAGACCACGCCGAGCAGCACAGTGAACGGCGCAGAGGCCTGCAGCACCAGAGAGGCCAGCCCCGCCGGCATGCCGATGGCCATACCCCAATACAGAAACGCGAACTGCAGCACACCAAACCCGAGGCCGTAGCCGATCAGCCACCGCCACGGCACCTGCGGAGGCCGCACAAACAGCAGTGTTGGCACAGCAACCAAGGCGAACCGCAGTGCCGCGAGGAACAGCGGCGGATAGATGCTCAGCGAAAGGTCAATAGCCACGAAGTTGATTCCCCACAGCGCAGCCACCATGACAGCGAGAGTGCTATGACGCAGGGGCATGACACCTATCGTCGCCACCCCTATATATGAGGTCAACTGAAAAGATATGAATAAATCCCGTAGGCTGACTTCATGGATGCACGCCATCTGCACCTGTTGCGTGAACTCGCCGACCGCGGCAGCGTCACCGCCGTGGCTGAAGCCACCCACCGCACCGCCTCGGCTGTCTCACAACAGCTGCGCACCGCACAGCGTGAGGCCGGGATGCGCCTGGTGGAACCCCAGGGCCGCGGGATACGCCTCACCGAAGCCGGGCAGCTGCTCGCCGCCGGCGGGGCAGAAGTCCAGGCCGCACTGGCAGCAGTACAGGCACGCTGGGACGCCTACCGCCACGAACCCGGCGGCCCGGTCAGCATCGCAGCCTTTCCCAGCGCCGCCACACTGCTCTTTCCGTCCCTACTCGAGACAGCGGAGAACGCCGGGATCGAACTTCGCCTGACCGACCTGGACCCGAGCGAAGCAGAGTTCGCCGGACTCACCGCCGACTTCGACATCGTCTTAGCACACAGCCTCAGCAGCCCCAGGCCGGTCGGCACCGAACACCTCACCGTGCGTGAGCTGATGACCGAACCGTTGGACATCGCGATGTCCGCCGGACACCCACTCGCCGCGCACTCGATCCTCAACTCCGACGATCTCGCCACCGCCCGGTGGATCTCCGTGCCGCAGGGCTACCCCTTCGACGCCGTGCTCACAGCACTGTCCGCCCAATTGGGACAACCGCTGCGCATCACCCAGCGAGTCCGCGATAATCGCCTCATCGAAACACTGGTCGCCTCCAGCGACCACCTCGCCATCCTGCCCCGGTTCACCACCACCGCTCACGCCGGCATCACCCTTCGCCCGTTGCCTCAGGTGCCCACACAGCGGCACCTCAGCGCCGTCATGCGCCCGGACCGGGCCGTCCGGCATGCCGTGCAGATCATGCTCCGCGGACTCGAGGAGACAGGAGAAGTTCACCCAGAATTCCACTAGTGAACTTAGTGACCGCTTCCAAAAGTTCACTAGTGATGTTTGACTGATAGTGCCTACATGCCGACTACGTGCACACCGGAAGAGACTCTGCCGAAGGAAGCGATCATGTCACCCACCCACCGAGCCCGCACCCTCGTTCTCCCCACCGCTCTGGCCCTCATGGCCGCCACATTCCACGCCCCCACCGCCTCCTCCACCGGCGGAGCCGAGCCCGTCGACACCGCGGAGCCCAACGGCGCAGTCGACGCCGCACCGGAAGACCAGGCCACCGACGAGGGCACGCACCGGCTCAGCGTGCTGACCCTGAACATGTGGTTCAGCGGAACCAAGGTCTCTGACGGACCCGCAGCCGCTGCTGCGGCGATCGAAGAGACCGGCGCCGACGTCGTCTTCCTCCAGGAGAGCAACCTCAGCACGTTGCGCATCGCCCGGGAACTGGGCTGGGAACACCACGGGCTGGCCCGCAGCGCCGCCGTGATCACCAAGTACCCGATCCTCGAGACCGACATCGTCGAGAACACCTGGACCAAAGCAGTCCTCGACGTCGAGGGCGTGGAGGTCGCCGCCTACAGCGGACATCTGGAGTACCGGTTCTACGCCAACTATCTGCCCCGCGGTTACGGCGCCGGCGCGGTCGGGTTGCAGTGGCCGCGGGACTGGCGTTCCTGGGATCTGCTGGAGGAACCGATCACCGATACCGATTCCCTGCTGGAGCTCAACGCGGCCTCCGGACGCCTCGGCGACGCCGCCGCCCTGGCCGCCGACGTCGCCGAGGAAGGCGAGAACGGCCGACTGGCCGTCATCGGCGGGGACTTCAACGAGGCCTCCGCTCAGGACTGGACCGAGGAGACCGCGGAGCTGTTCGACCGCCACGGCGCCGTTGTCCCGTGGCAGACCACCCAGACCCTGCTCGAGAGCGGACTCAGCGACGCCTACCGCGAGGCGCACCCCGATCCGGCCACTCACCCCGGTTTCACCTGGCCAGCGGCGAACCCGGTCCATGATCCGGCAGAGATCTCCTGGACCCACGAGGCTGATGAGCGCGACCGCATCGACTACGTCTTCTACTCCCCCGACGAGCGCTGGGACCTCGAGGAGGTCCGCGTGGTGGGGCCGCAGGACAGCGTCGTCGAAGGTCAGGCGGCCGCTGAGCAGGGCGAGGACGAGATCTTCACCCCGTCAGGCACCTGGCCCAGCGACCACAAAGCCGTCCAGGCGGAGTTCATGATCAGCACCGAACAGGCGCCAGACAGCGAGGGCACTGAGGGCGCCCAGGACGACGAAGAGGCCGGGGCGCACTGAACACCCCGGCCTCTGAACCGGTCACCCCGGGGCCCTGAGCCCCGGGGCCAAGCTGCTCCCGCCGCTCAGGCGTTGCCGTCGAACAGGGAGGTCACCGACCCGTCGGCGAAGACCTCCTTGATCGCCTTCGCCAGGATCGGAGCGATGGAGAGCACGGTGAGTGTGTCGAAGCGCTTCTCCTCCGGGATCGGCAGCGTGTTGGTCACCACCACCTCACGGGCGCCGCAGCCGGACAGCCGCTCCGCCGCCGGACCGGAGAACACCGGGTGGGTGGCGGCGATGATGACGTCCTTGGCACCGGCATCCTTGAGCACCTGCACCGCCCCGGTGATGGTACCCCCGGTGTCGATCATGTCGTCGATGAGCACACAGGTGCGTCCCTCGATCTCCCCGACGACCTGCTTGGCCACCGCCTTATTCGGCATGGTCAGATCCCGGGACTTGTGCACGAAGGCCAGCGGGGCACCGCCGAGCCGCTCAGCCCACTGCTCCGCCACCCGCACACGCCCGGTGTCCGGGGAGACCACGGTGATCTCGTCATCGGCGACCTGGCCGCGGATGTGGTCGGCCAGCAGCGGGATCGCAAAGAGATGGTCCACCGGCCCGTCGAAGAAGCCCTGGATCTGGGCGGTGTGCAGATCCACGCTCATGATCCGGTCCGCCCCCGCAGTCTGATACAGGTCAGCCACCAGACGCGCCGAGATCGGCTCCCGGCCGCGGCCCTTCTTGTCCTGGCGGGCGTAGGGGTAGAACGGGGAGACCACGGTGATCCGCTTGGCCGAGGCGCGCTTCATGGAGTCCACCATGATCAGCTGCTCCATCAGCCAGTTGTTCAGCGGGTAGGGATGAGACTGCAGCAGGAAGACGTCCTTGCCGCGCACAGACTCACCGGAGCGGAAGTACATCTCCCCGTTGGCGAAGTCATACGCGTTGATCGGCAGCAGCTCCGTGCCGAGCTCCTGAGCGATCTCCTCGGCCAGCTCAGGGTGCGCACGCCCTGAGGCCACCACCAGGGTCTTCTCGCCCTTGAGCCTGATCTCATCCATCCTGGTCCTGCCTCTCTGCGGTGTCCTGCACGGACCTGCGCACCGCTGCGGTACGCCGACGTCGGTCCGACCTCATCGGAGTCTACTCGCCTGAGCCACCGGCACGCCGCGCCGCCTCGGCGGCCGCGGAGTCCGGGCGCTTCTGCTCCACCCAGCCCTCCGCGTTGCGCTGCGGAGCCACGGACAGCCCCAGCGCCCCGGCGGGCACATCCTTACGGATCACCGCGCCCGCGCCGGTGTAGGCGCCATCGCCGACCTCCACCGGAGCGATGAACACGGTGTTCGACGCCGTGCGCACATGACTTCCGATGACGGTGCGGTGCTTACGTTCACCGTCATAGTTGGCGGTGATGTTTCCGCATCCGATGTTGCTGTACTCGCCGATCTCCGCATCACCGGCGTACCCCAGGTGGGAGAGCTTCGTCCCGCGGCCGATGGTGACGTTCTTCGTCTCGTAGAAGGCACCGATCTTGCCCTCCGGGCCCAGCTGAGTCCCCGGACGCAGGTAGGTGAACGGCCCGACGTTCGCACCGTCGCCGATCTGCGCACCGGAGCCGTGGGTACGTGCCACGGTAGCCCCCTCCCCCACGACGACGTCGGTGAGCGTGGTGTCCGGTCCGATGACGGCGTCCCGGCTGATGTGGGTGGCCCCGTGCAGCTGAGTGCCGGGCAGCACCGTGGTGTCCTCCTCCAATGTGACCGAGGCGTCGATCCACGTGCTCGCGGGGTCCACCACTGTGGTCCCGCCACGCATATGGGCCTCGACGATGCGCCGGTTGAGCTCCGCACCGAGAGCCTGCATCTGGACCCGATCATTCGCGCCCTCGACCTGCCATCCGTCCTCGGTGACGACGGCGGCCACCCGGCCGCCCTCAGCCCGTGCCAGGGACAGCACATCGGTCAGGTACTTCTCCCCCTGGGCGTTATCCGTGGTGACCTGGGCCAGCGCCCGGTTCAGCACGGCGGCGTCGAAGGCGTAGATCCCGGAGTTGATCTCTCGGATCGCCCGCTGCTCAGCGGTGGCGTCCTTGAACTCGACGATCCCGGTCACTGAGCCGTCCTCGGCGCGGAGCACCCGGCCGTAGGCGGCTGCGTCGTCGAGCACTGTGGTCAGCACGGTGACGGCGTTGGCCTCCTGCTCGTGGGTGCGCACCAGCTCGGCCAGCAGTTCAGTGCTCAGCAGCGGCACATCACCGTAGGTGACCACCACTGTCCCGGACTCCGGTGCTGCGCCGTCGGCGGCCAGGGCCTCCAGCCCGCATTCCACGGCCCGTCCGGTGCCGGGGATCTCGTCCTGATCGGCGAGGATGACCTCCTCATCGAGACCGGTGATATGCGCGGCGACCTTCTCCCGCTGATGACGCACCACGGCCACCAGATGCTCCGGCGCCAGCCCTTTGGCGGCGGCGAGCGCATGCCCGATCAATGACAGCCCGCCGATGGGATGCAAGATCTTCGGAGTGCGGGACTTCATCCGGGTGCCCGCTCCGGCTGCGAGTACGATCACGGCGGCGGGGCCGGAAGGCTGTGCGGGCTCTGCGGGGCTCTCGTGGTGGGTCACGGGCTCGTTGCTCCTGGAGGAGGGGATGTCGGTCGCCCCAATCCTAACGGGGTGCTGACCTGAACCGGGCGAAGGGGCGCAGGATGAGCGTCGTGATCGTCTCGCTGTAGGCACGGATGCCGCGGTCGAACACCCGCAGCGAGAACACGGCGGTGATCGCTGCGGCCAGGCCCACGCAGATGACGAGCATCACCGCTGCGGGGAAGGTGTCCAGGCTGTCGTGCAGCACCAGGTTGAGCAGGCGGATCGCGAACCCGTGGAGCAGGTAGATCGCTAAGGACCGGCGGCCGATGGTGGCCAGGTATCCTTCACGCCCGGAGATCCAGCTCAGCAGCGCGAGTGTGCTCAGTGCGGCACTGAGCCCGATCACCGTGCGCATACCGAGACCTTCGGCGACGCTGACATCGAGCCAGTCGAATCCGCGCACCCCGTAGAACCAGAGCTTGTCGACGTCGAAGGCGTAGAACACGGCGATGGGCACGGCCGCGGCGGCGCTGAGACCCAGGCGCTGCGTGGTCGGGCGGGCGCCCGCCCACGCCAGGATCCTGGTGCCGTAGACCTTCCCGATGACGAAGAACGGCCAGAAGGACAGGGTGCGGGCGATGGCCAGTTCGTAGTCGTAGACGGGGATGAGTCCGCCGAGCAGGGCGGCGGCGATGGAGACGCCCACCATCACCCGCGGTGCCCGTTCGATCAGCGGAACACTGAGCATCCACCAGACCATGGCCAGCAGGAACCAGGTGACCCAGTAGGGCACAAGGAAGTCGAAGTCCGGTTCGAGCCCGAGGAAGTCCATCCACCAGTAGTAGAGCGGCAGAGCGGTGAGCAGCAGCACCAGCAGCACGCCGATGCGATCGGCCAGGCGCTGGGACTTCGCCGTCACACCGGCGAGGAAGACGAACGCGGGCATGTGGAAGGAATAGATGACGGTCTGCAGCACGCGCAGTGTGTCGGACTCCCACGGAGAGACCGCGGCCATGACGTGACCCAGGACGACGAGGAAGATCAGTACGCCCTTGGCCCGGTCCAGTCGATGATCCCGTGATTGCACGCCGGGCACCTTAGCGGGCTTCGATCATGCCGTGCTGAATGCTGCCTGAATGCTCTCTGGGAAATCGGCGTCGGCCGCGTGCTGCCCTGCGGTGGTCACCCTTTGGGGTGTATCGGCGGTGGCCGCACCGCGGCTGTACTGGATGGGTTGCTCAGCGGCGGACCAGTCTGTGCCGCTGACCAGGGCGTACCCGTACCGGACCAGGAGAGGATGTGCACCTATGAGGATCATGACAGCTGCTCATGATCGTCTCTATGCCCAGCACATCGTGGGTCTGGTCGACGGCGAGGACGGCGTCCAGACCACGGCCGCGCATCACTGGCGCCGCCGGGCCGAGGTGTCCGGTGACGATTTCGATCTTTACCACCTGCACCTGGGCACCCAGAGGCTCGACGTCGCGCAGCTGCGACATCAGGTGACTGCGCTGCGGGCACGCGGCATTCCGCTGGTGGTGACCGCCCATCAGCTGCGGAATCTGCACCAGGAGGGGCCCGACGCCCTCGAAGAGGCCCTGGACCTCGCCCTGCCGGCCGCGGCGCGGGTGATCACTCTGACTGCCGGGGCGGCTGCGCAGATCTATGAGCGCTGGGGCGTCCGGGCCTCGGTGATCCCTCACCCTCATGTGCTGCCGTTGGATGAGCTGGAGCAGCCGCGCACTCAACGCTCGCGCCCCACCGTGGGCGTGGTCTTAGGTGACACCCCCGCTTCTCTGTACCCGGTTTCTCTGGACCCGATGCCGGTGCTGGAGGTGTTGCGCGAGGCCACCGCGGCACGCGGCATGGAACTGGTGACCGGCTTCGACCGCCAGACGGTGGCCCGGCCCGCAGCGGATCAGCCGTCCTCTGCGGGTGCGCCCGCCGTGGCGGGGTCGCAGGTCGGGCAGGATTGGAACCGCTGGCGGCAGCTGGATCTGTGCGTGCTGCCCTACCGCTTCGGCACGCATTGCCGCTGGGTGGAGGCCTGCCATGACCTGGGCACCCGGGTGCTGACACCGCGGCTGGGGTTCTTCGACCAGCAGCGCCCCGGCGTGCTCAGCTATCACCGGTGGCCCGACGGCAGCCCGCAGGCGGGGGATATCGAGACTGCTTTGGACCATGTGCTCGATGAGCTGCACGCCGGCCACCGGTGGCAGGCCACGCGCCTGCACCGTACGGCACAGCGCCAGCGCATCGCCTCGGCCCATGAGCAGCTCTACCGTGAGGTGCTCGGCAGCTGAACCGCCTGAGGCGCCGGCTCACTCATCCGGCGTATCCTAAGCCGCATGACCGTGACCTCCGGGCGTTCTGTGATCACCCTCGCCGTCGTCAACGACCATCCCATCGTGGTGGAGGGCATTGCCCGCACCGTCGAGCGTGATGGGCGGCTGGCCGTCATCGAGACCGATACCGACGATGGGCCGAGTGAGCCCGCCGACCTGGTGCTCTACGATGCCTTCGCCGCGGGGACACGTCAGCTCGATGATGTGAGCGCACTGGCGGAGAATCCGGCGGTGGGGAAGGTGGTCGTCTTCACCTGGAACCTCTCCGCCGAGCAGATCGAGCAGGTCATCTCCCGGGGTGCGCACAGCTGTGTGCCGAAGGAACTCACCCCGGAAGAGCTCGCTGAGACCCTGGTGCGGATCCACCGCAGCGAGAAGATCAGGAACCCGCGTTCCCCCGGCGAAGACCGGGCCGTGATCTCGGCAGGTGAAGACCGTGCGATGGTGGACTGGCCCGGCCGTGTCCACGGGCTCTCTGCGCGTGAGTCGGAGGTCGTCGCGCTGATCACTCAGGGGTTCACCAATGAGGAGATCGCGCGCGGCTGCTTCCTGAGCATCAACTCAGTGAAGACGTATATCCGATCCGCCTACCGGAAGATGGGGGTGGACCGGCGCAGCCAGGCGGTGCTGTGGGGGCTGCGGCACGGGATGCACCCGCACCGCAGCCCCATGACGTAGCATCAGGCGGCCGGCAACCTCAGCTCAGCGGCCGCGCGGGACCACCAGCACCGGGGCCACGCTGCGGCTGAGCAGTGTGCGGCTGACCGAGCCCAGCAGCAGACCGCGGAATCCCCCACGGCCACGAGTACCGACGACGACCAGCGCGGCGGTGCGCGAGGCTTCTGCGAGCACATCGCCGGCGGAGCCGTCGAAGATCTGCCACTGCACCAGCAGCCCCGGGTGTTCCTCGGCGATCTGCCCGGCGAGCTCCGTCAGGTACCTCGGGGCGGTGCGATGCTGCCACGGGTCTTCTTCCCCGACCTCCGGGTACCAGTTCAGGTGGGTGCGCAACGGTTCGGCGCAGACCAGCGTCAGTGTCCGGCCCAGGACGACGGCGTACTGCGCGGCCAGCAGTGCGGAGTCCGCGGAGGCGCTGTCCTCGGCGTCGATGCCGACGACGACCTCCTGATCGAAGTTCATCTCCTCAGCGATGTTCTCGATGCGCCGCCGCCGCTGGCCGGTCCCCTCGCTGCGGGCAACCAGCGCGGCGGGTCCGGGCTCCTCCGCCTCCAAGGCGGGACGCTCCTGGGCCGGGGCGAAGATCTCGGCGGCTTCTTCTGCCGCCCAGTGCTGCGGGACCACCAGTGTGGGACAGTGCCCGTGGGCGGCCAACGCCCCTGAGACAGTGCCGAGGAAGCGGCCCGCGAACCGGTTTCGGCCTCGTTTGCCCACAACGGAGAGCACTGCGCTGCGACTCTCGTGGACCAGACGCCGGCTGATGCTGTCCTCCACCACCCGGGAGGCCACCGGAACACCAGCCTGCTCTGCGCGGACGGTCAGCTTGGCCAGAAAGTCCTGGGCTTCTTCGACGATCTCGCGGCGGTAGCGCTCATAGGCAAGCCCGGCGCCGTAGGGGTAACCCTCATAGGGCACTTCATAGACCCAGATCAGCCGCATCCTCCAGGAGCGTGCAGCGGCGATGGCCAGGGCGAGGTCAAAGGCCTGCTCGCTGTGCTGCGAGCCGTCGATCCCGACCATGATGTGTGCAGAGCTGTGCTCTGAGATGTGGGCTGTGGCCGTGTCAGACATGATTCCCCCTGAAGTGACGAACCCCGTTGTTCGTCCTTCCACGATACCCAGGCCGGGCCGTCGGGGTCAGCCCGCTCAGGTTCTGGTGGGGGCATGCCCGCGGCAGAGAGTTCCGCCCATAGTGTCTGGTTGCACGACATCGTTCACACCTGTCCCCCGGACATCGTTCACACGATGTCCCACGACATCCCGCACACCATGTGTCACGTCATCG
>NZ_JAVKGR010000027.1:0-14003 GCF_031470965.1 Nesterenkonia aerolata
CGACGCCGCAGGATCCCCCACCAACAGGGACTCCACGCTCAACGGTGAATAGCCGCTTTAGCCCGACGATGGCCGAGACGATAGCGGCAGGCTCTGTGCGCCAGAAGGCGACGTACCCTGTTTCCTCCGCTTTGGTGAAGATCTCCTCGATGAGGCTCTGGAAGTCTGCGGCGAAGTCGGTATCGAGGTAGTCCTCGGCGATAGCCTGCATCCGCTCATCATCGACGCCTGCCCCGACTCGGTCTCCGTAGACCATTCGTTCCTGGACGGGGTGCTTGAGGTCCAGGTTGTAGTTGCCAGTGCGTTGCAGCGGCTGCATGTAGGTCATCGACTACCTCAATCGCACTTACTTATACGTGCGGCGAGATACTCGATGGCGTCTTGCTCGATGTTCTCTGCGGTCTCCCGACGCTGCGCAAGCAGGTCTGCCCACGGGCGCCCAGGGTGAATGGTGTCCCACCGGGACTTCATGCCCGCGCGACGACCAGCACCAGGGTCGTTATTTCCGAGACCATCCAGGGGGCCGTTCCAGACCGGCTCATGCATACGGATCGCGACGACCTCGGCCAGGGGAATCCACGTGGGCATGATGGTCAGCGCACGAACCTGAAAATCCGCTACATCGAGATTGTTGGCATCCTCGATAGAGCGCCGATGCTTGGTGATGCGCCCGAAGAGCTTCGGGCCCACTGGCTTCTTGGCCTCTTCCGGGTCACCCTTCCGCTTATTTTCCGCGTCAGCCTTGCCGATGTAGATGGCTCGTGTTCCGGTCTGCTCCCGATTCTTCGCAGCGAGCAACTGGTACGCCGGGTGTTGTCCGGTGTAGTAGAGCGCGTAGATGCCAGCGCCGTCGAACTTTTCGAGGTTCTCCAGCGGACGCACGGGCTGCTCTTCAAGGGCACGGGCGATGGAGGCGCCGAGGTTGTCGTAGTCGAGGGGGTCGAAGTGCTTGGTCACTTGCTCATCAGCTCCCGTGCCCGAACCTGCTGCTGGGCCGCTGCAGCAGCGTGCTTTGCGGTGTCGAGCTCCAGGTGCTCAACAACGCTAGACATGACGGTCTGAGCCAGGCGGACAGGCACTGCATTTCCGATCTGGCGCATGGCTTCAGTCCATGCTCCGTGCAGCGCGTACCGGTCGGGGAAGGTCTGTATGCGTGCAGCCTCGCGCGTGGAGTAGTACCGCACAGACCCATCCGGGTAACGGATCATGTTCTCCCCGCCGGGCACACCGTGGACACCTGCTTTGAGGGCCTTGCTGGGCTCGTCCAGAGGGGAACCAGTGTGTCCCGGGTAGGAGCGGGCGCCGGGTTGAAGCTTGTGGTCGAGCCACCCGGGCGCAGTCTGACCATTAGCTGGTCTTGGCATTCCCGAGAGCGCGTCACGGACAGTGCGCCACGGAAGAGTGCCATCGTCCTCCCTTAGGGCGGCGCGCAGAGGAATGCGGTCAGCCTTTTTCACCTTGTGCCGGTCCCAATATTCGCTGGACATCTGGCTGCGGAGCAGGGCACTCGCGGAGTAAGTGGCCTGAGGGAAGCTCCAGTCCGCATCCACGTCGGAGCGGAAGCCCACCATGAAGACACGGTGTCGACGCTGCGGCACTCCATAATCGGCAGCGTCCACCAGCGTGGTGACTAGACGGTAGTTCAGGTCGCTGGCGACAGAGGTGTGCTCCTTCTGAAGGCGGGCGTAGTGTTCCACCCACGTCTCACCGTCCTTCGCGCGAAGCTCGGGATGCTGGAGACGGAGCTTGATGAACTCGAAGTAGTCCGTGAAGGTGCTTCGAGTCAGGCCCCGGACGTTTTCGATCACGAACGCCCGGGGTCGCAGTTTCTCGATCACCGATGTGGTGGCGGGGAACATGTCGCGCGGGTCGTCAGCGCTCCGGGCAATACCTCCGAGAGAGAACGGCTGGCACGGCGGGCCGCCGGTGACCACATCGACGTCATCCGCGTGGGGGATCTCATTCCAATCGATGCCTCGAACATCGCCTTCAAGGACTCGTGCGTCCCGAACTAAGGGGTAGTCGTTGGCGGCGTTCTCGCGGATGGTGCCGCAGGCCCAACGGTTCCATTCGTTGATGGCGACATGCTCGATGCCGGCCAGGCTCGACCCAAGTAGCAAGCCGCCACCTCCGGCGAAAAGCTCTACACCGCGAATGGGCGCACGCTCGCCCTCCTGCTCCAAGTGCTCCATAGCTGTGATCGTATCGCTCGGAGATGAGAGGCATCAGAATCGGCGCGCAAAATTTGAATCTTACTTGGTGCCCCAGGTATAAGTGCAAAGTGTCAGCTGCTCCGCCGCTGCTCCTCATACATCCGCTCGATGTACTCATCCAGCTTCACGTCCTCGATGCGCCACTGACTGCGACCGCCGATCTGGATGCCTTCGATCTCACCGCGTTTGATCAGTGCCCGCATTTGCGACATCGAGATGCTCAGTGACTCCGCGACCTCGTCCAGCGTGTAGAACTTTCTCCCCATGTGTTCGAGCTTAGACACGGTCGTTGTGTCCGGGCGAGGGTGTGGAGAAAATAAGCCCCGCCCCAGAGCTGATGCTCCAGGACGAGGGCTTATCTGCGTAGCTACTTGCTGCGGTTCTCCTTCCTGAACCTGACATGGCTGGTCGCGTAGGTCTGCGGGAACGGAGGAATGGTGGAGGTCACCTTACGGGCGCACACCACCATGGGGCTGTCCGAGCCCTCAGCGTGGGCAAGGATCGCTCGCTGGTGGTGGTCATAGTGCTCCTCACTTCAGCCCTGAGCAGGGGAAGAACTTCAGGTCCCAGAGCTCGTCGCTGGTGGCACCGTCGTCGATGAAGTCGGCGTTGTAGTCGAGGAAGGCCTCACGCTGGGTGGTGACCTCGGCGTAGCCGGCGTGCTCAAAGCCCATCCGGGTTCTCCTGGTGATGTTGGAGCAGTCGGCTGCGTGGACCTCAGGGTCTGTGTGGGGAGAGTTCAGGTAGGCGATTGTGGTCATGTATTGCTCCTGGTGAGGGTCGTCTCCGGGTGAGCAAAGCTCCCTGGCTGTGGTGCCAGCGGGGCTTAAGGAAGCGTCAGATCGGCTCAGTGATCTCGGAAGATGTAGACACCTCTTTCGGAGGCGTCGAGAACGGTGTAGTCGTGCTCCAGGTCGTCAGCCCAGGAGGACCAGTTGAAGTACCGGATGATGTGCTCGGGGGCGTCAGCGAGCAGGCAGATGTCCTCGGCCAGCTGGTGGGCGTATTGGGTGAATGAGTCCCAGTGGCCGCAGTAGCGGTCGATGAACTCTCCGTGGTCGGGGAGATCTTCTCCGTCGAGGACGTGACTGCCGGAGCCGATCCAGGCGAGGAAGACCGGCAGCAGATACTCATCGACCTCATCGAGGTGACGGGCGAGCTTTGCGGCTTCGTGAGGCGAGCACTCCCCGTCGATGGGCAAGTGCTCGTAGTCGAAGACCCACAGCTCCTCATGCGAAGTCTGGTGGCCGTGGAGGGTCTGCGGGGCGATCTCGTCGGCTGTGGTGGCCTCGAACCAGGCGCCGGTCAGAGCACCGGCGTTGTAGCAACTCAGGCAACCGATCCAGACGGCGGGGGTGATGGTGGCGACAGACACGGGCAGCTCCTCTCGGTCGGGATGACGTTCGAGGAGCTACCCGGCTCCGCCTCACGGCGGTGCTAGTGCTGGAGGATCTGACAGGCCTCACTGAACGCCACAGAGGACTGCGGGTCCAGACCGGGCAGCAGCGTGGGCAGAGACTCATGGGTGCTCACGCCCAGCAGCATCAGCACCAGAGAGCCCACACGGCGGGCGCCCTCGGAGAGGTGATGAGGCAGCTCGAAGGCGTGCAGATCCTCGGAGACCGGGATCACGAACCCCAGACAGCCGCAGTCGTCGCGGGCGACCAGGACTGAGACAAGCTCCGCGTAGTAGGGCGAACGGGTCAACAGATGCGTCGCAGCGCGGTGCTGAGGGGTGGCCTCTACGGCCATCAGGCGCTCAGCTTCGGTGGATTCGGTGACTAAGGGAGCAACGGTGATGGAGCGGAAGTGCTCGGCGTCCTCCTGGGTCAGCGCTGGACGCTCTGCGGCGGCGACGCTGAGCAAATGGGTGAGATTGTGGCGAGCTTCCTGCAGGCGCTGGACCACGAACTCGTGGTTCACCGGCGCCGGGTATACGCCTGCCAGAAGCGATATCTGGTCCCGGATCAGAGACTGTGCTGCTGGGGAGATGGTGATGATGTCGTTCAAAGAACTACCTCCACTATGTGATTACCAAGCTGCTCTGCTGCCCGGTGCAGCCTGCGGCTGCTTCTGGGCATGACAAACCCCGGTGGGGTCTCAGCTTGGGGAGGTAGTGGCAGAGACTGTATCAGGAACTGGCGGAAGCTTCACGCTCGTTGCGCTCAGCCTCCCGCCGAGCGATCTCGTCACGCAGCTCCTGGTCGGTGAAGGTGGACAGCACCCTGCGGGCCAGCCGCAGGTGAGCGGCCGCAGCAGCCTGACTCTCCTCATCGCTGGGCAGGGACTTCTCCAGCGCCGGCTCCTCGGAGAGCTCGTGGATCGCTCGGGCGCGGTTGGGGCTGGCCTCGTGCAGCTGGTCGGGGGTGATCGAGAGGGCTCGGGCCAGCTTCACCAGGGTCTTGTCCGACGGCGGGGCGGGGACGGAGCCGCCAGTCTTGTAGCGCACGCCCTGGATGGCGGAGTGGATGGTGGCCTTCGACAGGCCGGTGGCCTCAGCGAGCTCGGGAACGGGGATCCCGGAGAGGGCCTGAACCTTCTTCAGCAGCTTCGACTCAGGCGGGACGGTCTGCTTGTCAGTCATGGGTACGTAACCTTCCTGGTCTACGAGGCTGTTGCGTGAATACTATCGCGCGTCTGGCGATCTACTAGGTGGGAGGGTGACCTTCCCCTGCCTATGGGGCGAGCGGAGGGCTCGCCCTGGGGGTGGTGATGAATGATGCGATGAGCTTCGGAGCATGAAGCTGTCGCCCCGCATTGCTCCACAGCGAGCTCCTCTCTCTGCCCGAGGTGAAGGCCACCTGCGAGTCGGGCAGGTAAGTCAGGGGATCACAGCCAGGGGGTGGGGTTGGGATGTTGGAGCGCCCAGCAGCCCATGTTTCCTCTCGGAGCAGCGTGTTTCCTCCGGTGTTGCCTGCTGCCAGAGGCCAAAGGAAACACCTCGAACCGCGCTGACCTGGGGTTTTGGAGCTGAGAGCTCCAATGTTTCCTGTGTTTCCTCTCTCTGGAGAATAAAACCTCTACATAGGAGCAGGTACATGTCTCTCTGTGTACTGATAAATATTCAGAGACGAGGAAACATGGCCCATAGGGCCGTTTTGGCCTGAGATACCAGGCAACGGCATGTTTCCTTCGGGGCTCAGCCGAAAGGAAACATGGCCCCTCAGCACCGCGCACCGCATCTTCACGATGTGTTCTCAGGTCGACGGCCGGGTGAATGCTCCTCGGTATCTGGCTGGCGCCAGCCCGGGGTGACGGTGCCGATGATCTGTTCCAGAGTCGTGACCCGCTTGCCCATTCCGAGGGGGTGAATGACCGGCTCCATCAGCAGGCTCACCACAGCCCGACGTGTGCTCAGCGTGGCCTCATCCCACCACCCGCGCACGTCTTCGACGGCGGCAAGCTCAGCCAGAGGCTGCTTGTTCAGCATCGCCTTGATCCGCTCGTTGACCTCGCTCTGCTGAGCTTCCAGGCGGTCCAGTGCCGGCTTGGCCTGATCGAACCTGCCGCGCTCCACCGCGTCGGAGTAGATCTGCTCGTAGCCGTTCTCCAGCTGCTCCCTGCGGGCGTAGAGGACGGTGATGTCCTCGTCATCGTCGGGCTCGAACAGGTCAGCGGCATCGTCCCGCGAGAGGCGGGCGATGCAGAGTTCCTTGATGTACTCATCGATGATGTCGCCAGCACGCTGAAAGCACCCCTTGCCGATCGTGGCGCAGCGGTATGCGTGGTAACTCTCCGCGGGGGTGTTGTCGCCGTGCCGGGCCTTCGGCCGGTTCTTCGCCACAGCAGAGCGGATGGGCCCGCCGCATCCGCCGCAGGTCGCCAGACCGGGCATCAGCCACTTTCGTGAGGTGTCCCCGTCGTGGTTGGGCTTGGTGCTCAGGATGAGATTCCGGGCTGCCTCGAGCTGCTCCCGGGAGACCAGCGGATCCCAGGCTCCGGGCAGGCACTCCTCCAGGGCGATGTTCTCGATGCGGAACTCTCCGGTGGGCTGGGCCGGTGCCAGCATGGCCGCGTAGTTGGGGTTGACCAGGATTCTGCGCACTGTGGTCGCTCCCCAGCGGTGGCCGGTGCGGGTGCGGTAGCCGTCCTCGTTGAGGTCTCGGGCGATCTGCTTGAAGGAGCGCTGCTCCTTCGGCTTGCCGAGGTACTCGGAGAAGATCCGCTGGACGACCTTCTTCTCCTCCTCGACCACAGCCCAGCGGGTGCCGCGCTCGTCGCGATCAGGCTTGTGAACCCAGCGGTAGCCGTAGGGAACTTTGCCGGCGGTGGGGTGGCCCTTCTTCCGCCGCTCCCGGGCATAGCGGCGGGCGCGCTCAGTCTTCTGCGCCACCTCGCGCTCGGCCAGCAGGACGAACTGCTTGAACATGTAGTCGCCGGCTGGGTCGTCGGTGTCGATCCCGCCTCGCGGGATGATCAGCCGGATCTTGCGCTTGTGCCGGATCTCCAGGACGTCCTCGAGCCGGCGCGTGACGCGGTCGGACTCGTTGACGATCATCACGTCGAACTCGCCGCGGTCGTAGGACTGCAGCATCTTGAACCAGTCGGTCTTCTCCCCGCGCTCGTAGCTTCCGGAGACATCGTTGTCGACGTACTGAGCAAGGATGGGCCAGCCGCGACGGCGGGCTTCCTCGGTGCAGTCGGCGAGCTGCTGCTCGATGCCGTCGTCCTCTTCCTCGGACTGACGGGCGTAGATCACGACGCGTGGAGTGCTGGTCATAGCCAGAGCTTACTCAAAAGACCCGCCAACGGTTGCTAACAGTTGCGAGCATGACGATGCCGTATTCGGCCGTCGCCAGGCCCTCCTCCTCGTGGTGCAGCTGGGCCAGTGTGGGCAGGTGTGGATCGGCCATAGCAGGCTCCTTCATCTCGGAGGTCCGCCCTGCAGATGCAGTGCGGACCTCCGATCCTGCCCGGGTGCTGGAGCCTGGAACAGAGCCGATGCGCCGGCTGTGGAGCACACGGGCGTGTCGCCCCGTGACGGCTGCCGCTGTGGAAGAGCCGGATCAGCGGCGCATGACCTTCCGGGCCAGGACATTGCCGATGATCTGCACCAGCTGCACCAGGATGATGATGACCACCACGGCCAGCCAGATCACTTCGGTGCGGAAGCGCTGGTAGCCCTCGACGATGGCGAAGTTTCCGAGCCCGCCGCCGCCGATGATCCCGGCCATCGCTGACATGTCCGCCAATGCGATGACCACGAAGGTGAAGCCCAGGATCAGCGGTCCCAGCGCTTCGGGCAGGATCACGGTGAGGATGATCCGCAGACGCCCGGCTCCCATCGCGCGGGCGGCTTCGATCACTCCGGGGTCGATCGCGAAGAGGTTCTGCTCGACGATGCGCCCGATGGCGAAGGTCGAGGCCCAGATCATGCCGAAGATGACCGCCTGGTTGCCGATGCCGGTGCCGATGACTTCGATGGTCAACGGCTGGATGGCCGCGACCAGGATCACGAACGGGATCGGCCGGATCAGGTTGACCACGAAGTTTGTCAGCAGCCACACCGGACGGTTGGACAGCACCCCGCCGGAGCGGGTCGTATACAGCGTGACACCGAGGAACAGGCCGATGAAACCACCGATCAGGAAGCTCCCGGCCACCAGGTACAGGGTCTCCCAGGTGGCAGTGAGCAGCTCTGGGCCGTAGTAGCTCCAGTCCAGCTCCCGGTAGGCGTCGATGATGCCGGTCATGCCTGCACCTCCTTGACCTGGCCCACACCGCGGAGCTCGCTGATGAAGCTCTCGACGGCGGCGTGCTCGCCGTCGATCGAGAGGGTCAGCAGCCCGTAGGAGGAGGACTTCGTCGTGCTCAGCCCGCCGTGGACGATCTCGAAGCTCACCTGGTGGTTCGCCGCGGTGCCCAGCACCTCCCCGACCCCGGCCGAGTCGGCCAGGGAGACCGTGACCAGACGGCCGTCGCTGGTGCTGCGGATCCGTGCGAGGTCCTCGGCGTCGGGGCGGTCCTTCAGCGCGGTGGAGACGAAGCTGCCTTCACCGTCTTCCGGATCGGAGAACAGCTCGTGGGCGGTGCCCATCTCCACGATGCGCCCGGAGTCCATCACGGCGACGCGGTCGGCGATGGACCGGATGACCTCCATCTCATGGGTGATCGCGACGATGGTGATCCCCAGCTCCTCGTTGGCCCGGCGCAGCAGCCGCAGCACTTCGGTGGTGGTGGAGGGGTCCAACGCTGAGGTGGACTCATCGGCGAGCAGGATGTCCGGTTTGACCGCCAGCGCCCGGGCGATGCCCACACGCTGCTTCTGCCCGCCGGAGAGCTGCTCCGGGTAGTGCCGAGCCTTGTCGGCCAGCCCGACGAACTCCAGGAGCTCAGCGACCCGTTCCTCCCGGTCCGCACGGCTCCACCCGGCGACCTTCAGCGGGTAGGCCACGTTGCCGGCCACATTCCGTGAGGTGAACAGGTTGAACTGCTGGAAGACCATGCCGATCCGGGCTCGGAGCTTCGGCAGCTTCATCTCGGAGAGTCGGGAGACCTCCTGGCCCAGCACCGTCACAGTGCCTGTCGTCGGCTTCTCGAGGCCGTTGATCATGCGGATCAGGGTCGATTTCCCGGCCCCGGAGAAGCCGATGACGCCGAAGACCTCGCCGCGGTCGACGCTGAAGCTCACCTCGTCGACGGCGGTGACCGCAGAGGAACCTTTGCCGAAGACCCGCGAGACGTTGCGGAACTCGATGAGCTTATCGGTGGTGTCCGCCTCCGGTGTCGGTTCGCCTGCGTGGTGTGGGGCGGCCTGGGTCACTGGTCGTCCTCGCCGGCGAGGAAGTCCTCGTACTCCTCGGAGGCCTCCTGGATCTCCTCGAAGGGGGCGTCCACCGGCACTGAGGTGCCGCCGGAGACTTCCTGGGCGGATTCGAGGATGCGCTCGTCGTGGTAGAGCTCGAAGAGCTCCCGCAGCTGCTCGTCCTCGGAGTCCTCGGCGCGGACGACGAAACCGTTGGAGTACGGGAAGGCCTCGGCGTCCTCGGGGTCGTCCTGAGTGAGGGCGTCTGCCTGCGGGTTCAGGCCGGCGTCGTTGGCGAAGCTGTTGTTGATCACAGAGCCTTCCACCGACTGCAGGGCGTTGACGGTCTGTGCGGCATCGATCGGTTCCACCTCCACGAGGGATGCCTCCTCGTCGATGTCGGAGGGGCGCGGCTGGGGGACGTCCTCGGTGAGTTCGAGCAGGTCGGCGGCGGCGAGCATCAGGATGGCGCGGGCCTGGTTGATCTCGTCGTTGGGGATGGCCACAGTGTCGCCGTCCTGGAACTCCTCGACGTCGTCGTACTCCTCGGAGTACAGCGGCAGCGGCACGGCTTCGGTAGTGGCGACCATGGTCAGGTCGTCGTCGTTGTTGACGTTGTAGTCGGCGAGGTAGGCGATGTGCTGGAACCAGTTGGCGTCGAGGTCGCCGTTGGCCAGGGCGGGGTTGGGCTGGTTGTAGTCGCCGAAGTTGACGATCTCCACCTCGAGCCCGAGCTCCTCCTGGGCCAGTTCGGCGAATTCCTGGTTGGTCTCGTCCTGGTTGGTCACGCCGATGCGGATGGGCTCATCGGTGCCGTCGCCGCCGTTGTCACCGTTGTCTCCGCAGGAGGCCAGCCCCAGGGTCAGAGCAGTGAGACCTGCGACGACGGCGGTGCTGCGGCCGGTGCGGGAGGATGGGGCGTGTGGGGTGGTGGGCATGATTGTGCTCCTCAAGAAGGTGGGCACCACCAGGTGGGCCGCGGCAGCGGACATGGAGGTGCGCAGGTGGGTGCTGTGAGATCCCCGCGGACGGTATGGAGGCGTCCGCTGAGAGGTGGGGGTGGGACGGTGGGGAAGCGGGGCTTCCGGGTGACGATCCTTTCCTGACGCTGCTCTTGCCCGTGCCATACAGGTGCCGGGTGAGCTCCGTGAGAGGCCGTCCACCTCTGCTGCGGAGCCCGGGTCCGGGCCAGCAACGGGCCGCTTCGTGATCCGAGACCACCCGTGAACATGGGGTTGGTGAGCGGCCCGGACCGGATCGTCCTGGAGTGTGAGTACTCCGCAGGCTGCTGCTCGTGAAGCTTGGACCAGCGTATACGACTCTTCGGAGCAGTGTCCTCTTCAGTCCTGCGTGGTGTCACCCTTCGTCACTTCGTCATGCGAGAGAAGCGCAGACGTTTTTTGGCGTTGGTCACACAGCGTATGAATGTGGTGAGGGTGAGATCGAAGCTGCTGGCTTCTGGGATATGCACGTGTGCAGGCGGTCCTACTGACGCTTCAGTTCACGACGCAGTTGCAGGAAGCCCGCACCCATCACCACTATTCCCAGAGCTGTGAAGAGGATTCTGCCCCATAGCTCGATGTTCGGGAACAGTAGTATCGGCCCGATAAAGAGAAATACGGAGCCGACGAAGTACCAGACCGCCTCGCCGCTTTGTGAATCGTCCTTCTTCATGCGATCAAGACTATCGCGCCTATCAGTCACGCAACTCGACGCTCGTGTTGGGCGCAGGAGC
This sequence comes from Nesterenkonia aerolata, assembly GCF_031470965.1. Lineage (NCBI taxonomy): Bacteria > Bacillati > Actinomycetota > Actinomycetes > Micrococcales > Micrococcaceae > Nesterenkonia > Nesterenkonia aerolata. The sequence continues at coordinate 10,694 of NZ_JAVKGR010000027.1, forward strand.
TGCCGTCCAGTATCAGTCGTATTCGGTTGAGGGGCGAGCCACTTGGCAGGTGCAGTGTGTTCGGGTGCTGTGGAGTTGTGATCTGGGGGTGGGGTATTTCAGGAGGGTAACGATCGCTCTGACCTGGGACGGTTCTGTGCCCTAACTATTGACCGGGCTTTTGTTGCAAGGTTATGTTCAGGTTATTCATGGGTTGCATCAGGGTGTGGAGCTTCTGTGGTTCGCCCAGGTGGGGTTCATGGATAAGGGCAGTGATGGGGAATGAGTTTGTAGCTGGACGCTTTGGACTCGCCTAGGGTGTGACTCTAGATGTCGGTGCTAGTGGTGAGAACCGGGAGGGGGCATACAGCGATGTGAATTGTTGGTTTACTTCTGGCTCAATTGGCGGATATATCCAAGGCTCCAAGGATTCCTCAGGGAATCGTTCGGTAAGTGGTGGCCGCACATACGGTGGTAGCGCCAACTGCACAGTCGGTCTGGAGCACCAGTTCTAAGGATGAGGTGTATAGATTGGCATTGCCGAACCTAATAATAGGGATGATTGCTATCATAGCCGGCATCTTAATTATAAGATTTAGAGTACCTTTTTACAATGAGATATACAGAAAGTATAGTAAGAATGGGAAGGTAGAAAATCCAATCTCTGAATTTACGACATCAGGTTGGATAGGTTTTGTAGGAGTATTTGCGATGGGAATGGGTGCATTTATGATAATATCAGGTCTAGAGTTTTAGCATTTATAATTAAAATTATTGATTCCATATCTTAATGTATATCGCTGCTTGTGTCGCCAATAGAGCCATATCCTGAATCAGTCCTGGTCGAGGGTGCGGTCGCATCATCAAGTCCAGCGTCAGTGCACTATAGAATGATATGGGACTGTCCTGCTAAAACATGTGGGGAATTGGCGTTAATGGTGTTAGATGAAAATACTGAAAATATACTAATAACTATAGTTGGATTCGCCTTAATTATGGTTGGAATAATTGCTGCAAGGAAATATAAAAGTATATATCGTGTGACGTTTCGTGGTGGGGCCTTCGGGAGTGGTCCACCCGAATTTATACTATCTCCTTTCGTCGGAGCAATTATCCTAGGATGTCTGTTCATTTTTATCGGTATAACTCGACTATTATAGTTAATATCTTGATGATGGTTAATCGGCGCACCTACAGTGATATTTGGCAGGTACGACAACTATTATTTTGCTCTTTATGAGCGGCCCTCCTGCGACCGAAACGTACGGAAGTACAGGGCGATGGGCTCGTGCTCTCAGCTTGGCAGTCCTCTGTCAGCACGACGACGATGACAATGAGTGACGCTGCACCATAAACGGTCGTTTCTGATCACGTGGCCGCGAGAGCGTGGTGCAGTAGGTTCGCGATGGATGTTGCGGCGCTGGTCGTGCATTCTCCGGCTCCACGTGGATGACCAGGTTCCGCTTGCGCGGCTGGCCCGCGAGTCCTGGGTCGGGCACCCTGGAGCGCTGGCGCACCAGCTGCCGGATCGACGGCTACGCGGGACTGCCAGCCACATAGAAGATGAATACGCCGCGTACAGGTATTCAGGAGGTGCGAGGTGCCGACAACCATCCGTCTCAAGGGCGACCTTGAGGACCGCATTAAGAAGCTTGCGACCACCACCGGCAGACCTCAGAGTTTCTATATCAACCAGATGATCGAGCGGGAAATCGACCGTATCGAGTGGGAGTACTCCATCCTCAAGGACGTGGAGGACCACCGTGCCGGACAGCTCAAGACCATCTCCCATGAGGCAATGAAGGCAGAGCTTGGCCTGGATGATTGAGTACGCGTCCAAGGTCCTCAAGGCGTTCAAGAAGGACCTGGACCGCCAGATCGTCCGTCGAATGACCGCCAAGCTCGAAGCAGGACCACACCGCGAGGTTCACGGTGACCGCTGAGGAAGAGTGCCGAATGAAGCTCCTGACGAAGCGGTTCAGAGCTGGGATGCTCCGGCGGTGCTGGCGCAGCTCCATGACCTCCGAAGGTTCCGTAGTCTCCGGCGCTGGGGTCTGTTGGTGCTCATGGTTGCGCTGGTGGGTCAGCTTGACCCCAGCCACGTGCAGGTTGGTCACAGGCGCCGGTCGTCATTCTTGAATGCGGCGGGGAGTTCTCCGCCGCGTCGTTTCCTGCGCAGCCTGGGTGAAGACCCTCGGCTCCCACTCCCATCAATTTCGTCGGACCCACCGGGCTCCATTTGGGCCATCCCACCCGGTAATGGCACCCACATAGGAGCGGCAAAGAACCGGGGACGGTTCATTTTCAACTTTCACGGAGTACGTGACCAGTTCATGGTGAGCCTGGGTATGATTTCCTGGGAGTTCCGTAAAAGTCTGCCTTAGGTCGTTGACCTCACGCACAGCCTGTAGTGATGTGGAGCACGCAATCCAGACTGAAAAGTACGGAAGATGGAGACGAAGACCAAGAAGATGCAGCTCGGACTCGCAGGAGTTCTTTCAGCAGTTTTGGCCTTCGGCATGGGTGCGGCCCCAGCTTCGGGCGCTACCGCCGAGGAGGACGCACCTGCAGAAGAGAATATCTCCGAAGAGAACGCTGACGCACAGCTTGACGTTGCCGATGAATCGGGCTTCGAAGGATCCCTTCTGGAGGGAGCTCTTCGAAGAGCAGCCGGATGGATCTGTCGCGATCCTGGATGAGGGCGGCGAGAAGCTCTTCATCCTCGAAACTGAGGTCCCCCTCCAGGATCGTGAAACTGTCGAGGTGGACTGCGCCATCAATGGTTCTCAGATCGAGGCAAGCTACAGCGCTGAAGTAGACCCGGACGACGTCGTGCTTCCTCCCCAGTCTCGGAGCGCTGACTGCGTTTCTCGCGCCCTTCTCCTTGCCGGCAGCGGAGCAGTTCTGCTCGGCTCAGCCCTGACTGCTCCTGCTACCGCAGGCGGCAGCCTTCTCGTCGGTGGTTTCGCACTCGCCTACACAGGTTCCTTCGTAACTATGCTCCAGGATTGCTATGCCTGAGACTGCGGATAACACCTTCGCCAAGAGCCGCGCAGGCTTGGTTGCAGCCATTCTGAGTATTGTTCTCGGTGCCGCTGGGATCATCTATAACGTCAGCATCGGCTCCTATGAAGCGATCCTCCCGTTTCTGCTCATCATCAGCTTGGGGGCTTTCCTCACTGTGATGCAGTTCCACGGGCGAAGGAAGTAGATCTGACCAGAGAAGCGGCGCACAGCTGGATGTTGTGCGCCGCTTCTCGGGGCTGATGCAGGAATAGGTGACATCTGATGTTTAGCACCGTGGGTGCTGGGCAGGAGAGGATGTCCCTAT
>NZ_JAVKGR010000028.1:0-13305 GCF_031470965.1 Nesterenkonia aerolata
ACCACAACAGCCTGGCCACGAACAATACCCGCACCCACAACCACACGAAACCCCCACACAAGACCCCAGAACCACTCACACCCCTCCCCCACCGCATAAAGCCAACCCCCCGGCAATGACCGCCGAGTGGTGAGAGGCCGCCCCTGCTCCATAATGGGAGCCATGACGTCACCGCATCTGAGTACTCTGCTAGAGGGCCCCATCGCGACGAAGCTGCCGGAGGTGACGCTGCGGATGGCCACAGCTGAAGATGCAGAATTCTGCCTCAGGCTGGCCGAGGCCGTCGACGCGCGCCCGGGGAAGGCTCGCTTCGAGCATCCGCACTACCAGAGCGGGCTGCGTGCCGGCCTGGCTGACGGTCACCGCGCCTTCCGCACTACAGTCACCGATGCCCCGCGGCAAGCAGACCCTGACCGCAATGACTGGAACGCTGCCGCCGGCGCCGCACAGTTCGACCTCCTCGCCGAAATCGACGGCGAGCGCGCCGGCTTCGTGCGGGTCGGCCCTCCGATGGGACTGATCGCCCAGCTGCTGCAGAAGGGCTACGCCGGCACCCAGGCGGCGGCGCTGATCGTCAACGTCTCCGAGATCGTGACTCTCGCCGTGGATGACGAACACACAGGCACCCACGCAGGCAGCCACACAGGCCCCGTCACGACGGCGGATCTGGAGAAGGTGCTGCTCTCCCATGCGGTACGGCTGAGCCGCTTCACCGGAGTAGTGCTGACCTTCGCCGATGTGCCCGCCGCACGGGTGGCGCTGATGCACCAGTTCGGGCTGCGCCGAGTGCGCCCGAAGAAGGAGAAGCCGGGGCTGAACCTCTGGCCCGTGGCCGGCAAGCACCTGATCGAGAAGGGCCACCGCGAGGTCAGCGAGGGCCCCTACGTGATGCCGACGAAGGGCAACCAGCTCTGCGCCCGCATCACACCTGGTGAGGGGCGGGTCGCGGCCTCGCTGAGGAGGCATAACCCCGAGCTGGGATGACACTCCGCCGGCGGGCACGGCTCACGACGGCAGACACAGCCCAGACCAGCAGACACAGCCCATGACGGCGGGCCCCGAGGAGATATTCCTCGGGGCCCGCCGTCATCAGAAGCCCGGTCTCATGAATCGGGCGTCAGCTCAGCTTTCGAGCGCCGCCGGCTGATCGGCCTCCTCCAGCTGCTGCTTCGGAGCGGACCAGTCGAAGGTCAGCTCACGCTCGGAGCCTTCCCCGGTCACACCGATGGAGATCTCCGCACCCTCGGGGATCTCACCGAAGAGGATCCGCTCAGAGAGCTGGTCCTCCACCATCGTCTGGATGGTCCGGCGCAGCGGGCGCGCACCCATCGCCGGGTCGTAGCCCTTCTCCGCCAGCAGCTCCCGCGCCGGCTGTGAGATCTCCAGGGTCATGGACTGCTCGGCCAACCGGTCACGCAGCTTCTTCACGAACAGGTCGACGATCTTCACGATCTCCGACTGCTCCAGCTGCGGGAACACGATGGTGTCATCCACACGGTTGAGGAACTCCGGCCGGAAGTGCTGACGCAGCTCCTCGTTGACCTTGCCCTTCATCCGCTCGTAGTTGGTGCTGGTGTCGCTCGAGGACTGGAACCCGGTCATCACACCCTTGGAGATGTCCTTCGTCCCCAGGTTGGTGGTCATGATGATCACCGTGTTCTTGAAGTCCACCACACGGCCCTGCGAGTCAGTCAGCCGGCCATCCTCAAGGATCTGCAGCAGCGAGTTGAACAGGTCCGCGTGAGCCTTCTCCACCTCATCGAAGAGCACCACGGAGAACGGCTTGCGACGCACCTTCTCGGTGAGCTGACCGCCCTCCTCGTAACCGACGTAGCCGGGAGGGGCACCGAAGAGCCGCGAGACGGTGTGCTTCTCAGAGAACTCGGACATGTCCAGGGTGATCAGGGCGTCCTTATCACCGAAGAGGAACTCCGCGAGCGTCTTGGCCAGCTCGGTCTTCCCGACACCGGTGGGCCCGGCGAAGATGAACGACCCGGAGGGACGGTTCGGGTCCTTCAGCCCGGCGCGGGTGCGGCGGATCGCCCGCGAGAGCGACTTCACCGCCTCATCCTGGCCGATGACCCGCTTGTGGAGCTCGTCCTCCATCCGCTTCAGGCGGTCAGACTCCTGTTCGGTGAGCTTGAAGACCGGGATACCGGTGGAGAAGGCCAGGACCTCCGCGATGAGGTCGGCGTCGACCTCCGCGATCTCGTCCATCGTGCCGTTCTTCCACTCGTCCTCCTTCTGCTGGCGCTCCTCCACGAGGTTCTGCTCGTCGTCGCGCAGCTTGGCGGCACCCTCGAAGTCCTGGGCGTCGATGGCCGCTTCCTTCTCCCGGCGGACGTCCTCGATCTTCGCGTCGAACTCCTTGAGCTCGGGCGGAGCCGTCATCCGCTGGATGCGCAGCCGGGCGCCGGCCTCATCGAGCAGGTCGATGGCCTTATCCGGCAGGTAGCGGTCGTTGACGTACCGGTTGGCCAGAGAGGCGGCGGCCTCCAGCGCGTCCTCGGAGATGGAGACCTTGTGGTGGGCCTCGTAGCGGTCGCGCAGCCCGCGCAGGATCTGCACGGTGGTCTCCACCGAGGGCTCCTCCACCTGGATCGGCTGGAAGCGGCGCTCCAGGGCGGCGTCCTTCTCAATGTGCTTACGGTACTCATCCAGCGTGGTGGCACCGATGGTCTGCAGCTCGCCGCGGGCCAGCATCGGCTTGAGGATATTGGCCGCGTCGATCGCGCCCTCGGCCGCACCGGCACCGACCAGCGTGTGGATCTCGTCGATGAACAGGATGATGTCCCCGCGGGTGCGGATCTCCTTGAGCACCTTCTTCAGGCGCTCCTCGAAGTCACCGCGGTACCGGGAACCAGCCACCAGGGAGCCGAGGTCCAGCGTGTAGAGCTGCTTATTCCGCAGGATCTCCGGGACATCGCCGTTGACGATGGCCTGCGCCAGACCCTCGACGACGGCAGTCTTGCCGACCCCCGGCTCACCGATGAGCACCGGGTTGTTCTTGGTGCGGCGGGAGAGCACCTGCATCACACGCTCACGCTCGTAGTCACGGCCGACCACCGGGTCCAGCTGCGCCTCACGTGCGGCAGCGGTGAGGTTGCGGCCGAACTGGTCCAGCACCACCGAACCCGAGGGGGTGCCGCCCTCCTGGGACCCCTGCCCGACGCCGGCCCCGGCCTTCTCCTGGCCGCCTCCCTGGTAGCCGGAGAGCAGCTGGATGACCTGCTGGCGGACCTTGTTGAGGTCAGCGTTGAGCTCGACGAGCACCTGGGCGGCCACGCCCTCGCCCTCGCGGAGCAGGCCGAGCAGGATGTGCTCAGTGCCGATGTAGTTGTGGCCCAGCTGCAGCGCCTCACGCAGCGAGAGCTCGAGGACCTTCTTCGCCCGCGGGGTGAACGGGATGTGGCCGCTGGGGGCGTTCTGGCCCGGGCCGATCTTCTCCTGCACCTTCTCCCGGACGCCGCCGAGGGAGATGTCCAGGGACTCCAGGGCCTTGGCCGCCACACCTTCGCCCTCATGGATGAGGCCGAGCAGGATGTGCTCGGTGCCGATGTAGTTGTGGTTGAGCATGCGGGCCTCTTCCTGGGCCAGCACCACCACACGCCGCGCGCGGTCTGTGAATCTCTCGAACATGGCCAATGACACTCCTCGCGTTGGTACTCATCCACGATGCTACGGGTCAGGGCGGATCGGCGGGCCGGTGTTCGCCAGCGGGAGAAGTCCGACGGCGACGTCGCGGCCCGGTGTCTCGTTCAGCGCCCGGAAAGCCCCGAGCATTCACCGCCCGGAGAGCCGGCTCCAGAGAGCGGCGTCGAAGCGCTCCGGGGCGATGGCGCACATATGACGCACCGCGTGGTCCAGCTTGGCCCGCCAGATCCGCGCGGCGTCGTCCCCGCGGCCCTGAGTCAGGGCAGCGAGCAGACGGCGATCGTCAGCAAGGATCCTGTCGGCCACGGGACCGTAGTCCAACTGCAGCACCGCGATGAACATCTGCACCCGCAGGGTCAGCTCGTGGAAGGTCTCCGCGGACTGCCTCAGCCCCGAGACCTCCGCCACCGTACGCTGGAACTGCAGGTCCGCCTGATCCACCTCCACCGCGACGCCGACGGCGTGGGCCCGCTGCAACCGGTCCAGGGAGGTGTGCAGCGGCACCAGACGATGCCGCGGCCGATCCGCGGCACCACGCAGCAGCACCTGGCCCAGCTGCAGCCGGGCCGCGTAGACATCGATGACATCGGCACCGTGGATCGTGGCCACCGCGTGGCCCGGGCTGCGCTGCTCCACCAGCCCACGGGCGGCCAACTGAGTCAGCGCACCGCGCACGGCACCCGGCCCAAGCCCGGCACGGGCTCCGAGACGGCCAGGCCGGATCCGATCACCGGGACGCAGCCCGGAATCGGCCACCTCACCACGCAGCGCGATCGCCACCCGCTCCTCCGCGGGAAGTTCCGAGGCATCCGGTACGGATTCTGAGTCAGAATCAGGACGTCTGGAGAGACCCCCATCACGGTGCCAGGAGACCCCGCGCAGCCCCCGATGCGCCCGCAACGACACATCACGCAGCAACGCACCGGGAATCATGTCCTCCTCCACCACGCATCCGGCCAGGCAATCGGCGACTTCGGCGAGGAACGCAGGCAACTCCGGGCCACCCCGCCGGGCCTGGAGCACGTGGACCCCATCCTCACGATCCGCGATGCCGCTGTGCGCCGGTGAGGACCACACCGGCTGATACGCGGACTGAGACGCCGGCTGAGACACCTGCTGAGACACCTGCTGAGCTCCGGGCGCGCCTCCGGCCACCCATAGCCCGGCCATCAGCGCGGCCGCGCGACGGCTGAACCGCACCCCCGCCCGCCCCCGTGTCCCTCGGTGGCGGACCGCGCCATCAGCCCGCTCATCATCGACCGCGTCACCGGCCTCATCACCGGCCTCATCACTGGCCGGGTCACCGGCCTCGTCACCGCCTTTGTGGCACCCGCGACCACCAGCACCGACAGAGAACTCGACCCGGATCACCCCGTCATGTTCCTGCACCGACATCAGCCGCAGATGACCGGACACCGAGAACACCGAGGCCCACTGCTCGCGCCGCTCCTCCCCCGCCCCGCCCTGACGAATCCGCCGCACCGAGCGGCTGACCAGCGTCTGGCTCAGCCCCACCATCGCCGCGATCTCCCGGGTGGAGTACGCCGAAGACCCCACCCGCGGCCCAGCAGCAGCCAGCACACTGGCGACGACGTCGTCGGCCGTCTCCTGGACCCGCGGCCTGCCCCGGCGCACCTGTGCCTCCACCATCCCCACATTCTGACTCAGAAATGATCCACAGGACACCTCACCCCTTCAGCTGCACCGACGGCAGAGACCACACTGGAAGCAACACATGCCCAGACCGGCACCACCCACACCACAGGTGCCTCAGGCAGCCCCCGTCATCGGCTCTGCGTCATCGGCTCTGCCCGTCCGCAGCGCCCCGTCTCCGCAGGAGGACGCATGACCCCACACCCCCGCGCCACCGCAGGCACCCCCATCCACGCTGACCTCACCGACCTCACCGAGGCCGCCGTCGAGAAGGTCACCGACTGGCTGGAGCAGACCCAGCGCTCCGGCATCAAGCCCCCCGCCGCGGCCAAGCGCCTGGCCGCCGTGCTCAGCCACCCCCGCGGGCTGGAGTTCACCGTCGGCTTCGTCGACCGGGTCATCCGCACTGAAGACACCCGGGCCGCCGCCACCGCACTGAAGGAACTCGGCGGCATCGCCCCGGACACCCTCTCCGCCGCCGACCGCGCGCAGATCAGCGCCGGCTCCGCACTCGCCCCGCTGCTGCCCGACGTCGTCGTCCCCGCCGCCCGCTCCCGGATGCGTTCGATGGTCGGGCATATGGTCGTCGACGCCCGGGACAAGCCCTTCGGCAAGGCCGTGGCCGCCATCCGCGAACACGGCCACAACCTCAACATCAACCTGCTCGGTGAGGCCGTCCTCGGCGACGACGAAGCCGACCACCACCTCGAGGACGCCCGCCGTCTGCTGCGCCGCGAGGACGTCGACTACGTCTCCATCAAGGTCTCCTCCGTCGCCTCCCAGCTGTCCATGTGGGGCTTCGAAGACACAGTGGACTACGTCGTCGAGCGCCTCATCCCCATGTACCAGGAGGCCGCGAAGGCACCGGCCGGGACCAAGTTCATCAACTTGGACATGGAGGAGTACCGGGACCTGCACCTGACCATCGCCGTGTTCGAACGCCTGCTCTCCCGGCCCGAGCTCACAGACCTCGAAGCCGGCATCGTGCTGCAGGCCTACCTGCCCGACGCGCTGGCTGCCATGCAGCGCCTGGCCGCCTTCGCCGCCGAGCGTGTGGCCTCCGGCGGCGCGGGCATCAAGGTCCGCCTGGTCAAGGGCGCGAACCTCGCCATGGAGCTCGCCCACGCCGAAGTCGCCGGGTGGCCGCGGGCGGTCTGCGACTCCAAAGAGCACTCCGACGCCAACTACAAGCTCGTACTGCACTGGCTGCTGGACCAGGAGCACATGACCGGCGTACGCCTGGGCGTAGCCGGGCACAACCTCTTCGACATCGCCTTCGCGCATCTGCTCGGCGCCGAACGCGGCGTCAGCGACCGGCTCGAGTTCGAGATGCTCCAGGGCATGGCCGCCGATCAGGCCGAAGCCGTCAGCGGCGACGTCGGCCAGCTGCTGCTCTACGTCCCCGCGGTCCGCCCGCAGGAGTTCGACGTCGCCATCTCCTACCTGGTGCGCCGGCTGGAGGAGAACGCCTCCTCCGAGAACTTCATGTCCGGGATCTTCGAGCTGGCACCCGGCTCCGAGATCTTCGCACGCGAGGCCGGGCGGTTCCGCTCCTCCGTCGCGGACCTGCAGGACCGTCTGCGCCGCGAGGGCCACACCCCGCCGCTGCCTCAGCACCGCCAGAACCGCCCCGCCGAGGCCGAGGACCCCGCCGGGGAACCCATCGAACTGCCCACCTACCCGGAGGGGATTCCGGCCTTCGTCAACGAGCCGGACACTGACGTCGCGCTCCCGGTGAACCAGCAGTGGGCTCGGGACATCACCGCCCGAGCGGCCGACCCGGCATGGCTGAGCCGCCAGCCCACCCCGCTGAACCTGGAGTACGACGACGTCGACGACCTCGTCGCCGTCGCCCGCGATGCCGGTGAGCAGTGGGCGGCCCGCCCGGCCGCCGAACGCGCGGAGATCCTCTACCGGGCCGCTGACCTGATGAACGCCCGGCGCGGCCACCTGCTCACAGTGGCCGCCGCTGAGGTGGGCAAATCACTGGAGCAGACCGACCCGGAGGTCTCCGAGGCGATCGACTTCGCCCGGTACTACGCCCACTCGGCACTGGCGCTAGAGGAGGTCGAGCACGCGGAGTTCACCCCGGACCGCGTGGTGCTGGTGACCCCGCCGTGGAACTTCCCGCTGGCGATCCCCTTCGGCTCCACGGTCTCCGCGCTGGCCGCCGGCGCGGCCGTCATCCACAAGCCCTCGAAACCGACGCCGCGGTGCTCGATGGCGCTGCTGGAGATCCTGTGGGAGGCCGGTGTCCCGCGTGAGGTGCTGCACGGGATCTACCCGGACGAGCGGGAGGTCGGCAAGAAGCTGGTCAGCCACGACGACGTCGACCGGGTCATCCTCACCGGCGCCTCGGAGACCGCCGCGATGTTCCGTTCCTGGAAGCCGGAGCTGCAGATCAACGCCGAGACCTCCGGGAAGAACGCGCTGGTGGTCACCCCCGCGGCTGACCGGGACCTCGCCGTCGCCGACCTGGTGAAATCCGCCTTCGGTCACGCCGGACAGAAGTGCTCGGCGGCCTCGCTGGGAATCCTGGTGGGCAGCGTCTACCATTCCGAGCGGTTCCGCCGGCAGCTCGTCGACGCCGCCTCCTCCCTGGTGATCGACTGGCCGACGAACCTGAAGGCCTCGATGGGTCCGCTGACCGAGCAGCCCAGCGAGAAGCTGCACCGCGCGCTGACCACGCTGGAGCCGGATGAGACGTGGCTGCTGGAGCCGCGTCAGCTCGACGACACCGGACGCCTCTGGTCACCCGGCATCAAGGAGGGCGTGAAGCCGGGCTCGTTCTTCCACCTCACCGAGGTGTTCGGACCGGTGCTGGGCCTGATGCGCGCGAAGGACCTCGATGAGGCGATCGAGCTGCAGAACGCCGTCGACTTCGGCCTGACCGGCGGTATCCACTCCCTGGACCCGGAGGAGGTGCGCAGCTGGGTGGACCGTGTGGAGGTCGGCAATGCCTACGTCAACCGGGGGATCACCGGGGCCATCGTGCAGCGGCAGTCCTTCGGCGGATGGAAGCAGTCCTCTGTGGGGCTGGGCTCCAAGGCCGGCGGGCCGAACTACGTCATGCTCTTCGGGCAGTGGAACGATGACCCGCAGCTGTCGAAGCCGGCAGTGGCACCGGTCGACCACCCCGCTGTCACGGCGCTGCTCGATGCCTGCGAGGACTCCTCGGAACTGACCCGCGCGCTGGATGAGGCGGCGCGGCGTCGTCTGCGCCTGGCTGCCGCTGATGACAAGCGGCACTGGGACGCGGAGTTCGGCCGCGGCATCGACCGCACCGGGCTGTCCGCGGAGGCCAACATCTTCCGCTACCACCCGGAGGAGACGCTGCTGCGTGTGGCCGCGGACGCCCAGCCCGCCGACGTCGTGCGTACAGTGCTGGCGGCGCTGCGCGCGGGGGCGCCGCTGGATGTCTCGGTGGACCCGAAGGCGGAGAAGTCCGTGGACAAGGTGCTCAAGGGCATCACCGGTGCGCTGAAGGGTGTGCTGTCGGTGGAGGTGGCCAAGGTGTCGGAGAAGAAGTTCGCCGCCGCGCTGCGCAACGGCACGCTCGACCGCGGCGTCGGGCGCCGGGTGCGCATCGTCGGTTCGGCGAGCGCGGCGCTGCGTGCTGAGCTGGTGGAGCGTCCCGAGGTGGCGCTGCTCGATGATGCCGTGACCACGTCCGGCCGGGTGGAGCTGCGCTACTGGACCAAGGAGCAGGCAGTCTCGATGACCCTGCACCGCTTCGGCAACCCGAGCCCGGCGTTCCACCAGCTCGCCGCCGACCTCACCAGCTGACCCACCTCCCCCGATCGAGAATCCCTGGCTTTGTGAGGTATCCCGTGGAACATACGGCGGGATACCTCACAAAGCCAGGGATTCTCGATCTAGGGGGCGAGGCCGGAGACGACGGCGAGGTCCTGCCAGGACATCCCCGTGCCCTTGAACACATTGGGACGGTCAGTACGCCGGACGACGTCGCCGCGCACCAACGCAGCCAGCCCGTGCAGATCCTCCCGCACCACAGCCCCCTCAGCAGCGGCAAGCACGACGTCGCCGGCCTCCCGCAGCGCCGTCTCAGCATCCTCGACGACCACCAACGAACGGCTCAGCAGCCCAGCGGGCAGCTCACGGCGATCCGGCTCATGCGATCCCATCGCCGCCACACAGGCCCCGTCAGCGATGAGCCCCGCCTCGAAGAGCGGCTCAGCAGCCGAGGTCGCACAGACCACGATGTCAGCCTCACCGGCCGCCTCGGGCGTGCCCAGCTGCGCGCTCACTCCGCGGACCGCCAGCTCATCCACCGCCAGCTGACCGCGCTGCGGCGTGCGCCCCACCACGGTGATCTCCTCCAGGGCACGGATCTGCTGCAAGGCGATGACATGCTCCACCGCCTGCGGACCACTGCCGAAGACCACCAGCGACCGTGCCTCCTGCGCGGCGAGCCGGTCACAGGCCACCGCCGTCGTCGCCGGGGTCCGCAGCGCGGTGAGCACTGAACCCTCCAGGCACAGCCGCGGCGTCAGCGTGGCGGCGTCGAGGAGGATATAGAGCGCCTGGATCCGCGGCAGGCCCTGCGCCGGATTGCCCGGCGCCACGGAGGCCACCTTCACACCGACCCAGTCGTTGAGCGCTGAAGGCATCAGCAGCAGATGCCCCGCACCGGCCTCCACGTGCTGGCGGGCCGGGTCCTCTGCGGGATCGAAGCCCGCACTCAACACCTCCTCGATGAGCCGGCGGGTCCGGTCCGGAGTGATCTGACGCCGGACCTCCTCAGCGTCGAGGAAGGGCAGGGAATCCGGGTTCAACATAGTCATGGGGTTCATTCGCTCCTGAAGCTCTCGACGATCTGCACCTCACCGCGCGCACGGATCAGCTCGGTCTCCCGCCGGGTCACGCTGCCCGCCGCCAGCACCGCCGCCAAGGAGATCGCGGCCAGGATCATCAGGTAGACGGCGATGGGCAACCAGGCGTTGTCGAACCGCGAGAGCAGCCAGGTCGCGATCAGCGGTGCGGTGCCACCGGCGATGGCCGCACCGATCTGATAACCCAGCGTCACCCCCGTGTAGCGGACCCGGGTGGTGAAGATCTCAGAGGTCATCGTACCCAGGGTCGCGGTGATGGGCGGCCAAATGATTCCCAGGCCCAGCACGACGGCGACGAAGACCGCCCAGTCCATCTCGATGCCCAGCAGCAGGAAGAACGGTGCGGCGTAGAGGCCGATGCAGGCGGTGCCCAGCAGGTAGACCGGGCGGCGTCCGATCCGGTCAGAGAGCGCACCCATCACCGGGATCATGACGGTGGAGACCAGGGCACCGAGGCTGACGGCGTTGAGCACAGTGGACTGCTCAAAGGTCAGCACACCGGTGGCATAGCTGACCACGAAGGTCGCGAAGATGTAGAACGGCGCGGTCTCGGTGATCTTCGCGCCGATCGCCACCAGCACCGAACGCCAGTGATCGCGCAGGGTATCGACGATAGGCAGTTTGGCGACGTCGCCGGTCTCCTTGGCCTCACGGAAGGCGGGAGTCTCGTCGAGACCGTGACGGATCAGCAGGCCGATGACGACCAGCAGAATCGAGGCGATGAAGGGCAGCCGCCACCCCCAGGCGTCGAACTGCTCGTCAGGCAGCTGGGAGACGGCGGAGAACGCCAGCGTGGAGAGCAGCATGCCGATGGTGATCCCCATCTGCGGCACTGACCCGAAGAGTCCGCGGCGCTTCTCCGGGGCATATTCGAAGGCAAGCAGCAGCGCCCCTCCCCACTCGCCGCCGATGGCCAGCCCCTGGACGATACGGCAGAAGATCAGCAGCAGCGGGGCCAGCACGCCGACCTGCTGATAGGTGGGCAGCAGGCCGATGGCCACTGTGGCCGCACCCATCATGGTCAGGGTGATGACCAGAGTGCGTTTGCGGCCGATGCGATCGCCGATGTGGGAGAAGATGATCCCGCCGAAGGGGCGGATGAAGAAGGTCAGGGCCAGGGAGAGATAGGACAGCATCAGGCTGACCAAGGGGTCCTGGGTGGGGAAGAAGAAGCGATCGAAGACGATGGCCGCGGCGGTGGCGTAGAGGAAGAAGTCGAACCATTCGATCGCGCTGCCGCTGAGACTTCCGATGAGCACGCGCCGGTTGGTCGCCGGCTTCCCCATACGTGACTGTTTCCGGATCAAAGAGACCCCCTGTTTGTGCGTGGCAGGCCCGCCGCCTCCAGGCTGAGGCCCCCGAAGGTTGAACCGTCGGGACGCTCAGCCACCGGGGCACTCAACCACCGGCCCATTCAGCGACCGGCGGCGTGATGCGGACCACGTGATGATCACACACAGTACAATTTTACGTTGCACCGCACAATACGCGTCCGCCTCGATACCGCGTTGAACGGTGCCGCGTTGAACTCAGTCTTCCGGGCGCCCGGCCCAGACCCCGCG
This sequence comes from Nesterenkonia aerolata, assembly GCF_031470965.1. Taxonomy (NCBI): domain Bacteria; kingdom Bacillati; phylum Actinomycetota; class Actinomycetes; order Micrococcales; family Micrococcaceae; genus Nesterenkonia; species Nesterenkonia aerolata. The sequence continues at coordinate 11,723 of NZ_JAVKGR010000028.1, forward strand.
GACATGGCCGAGATGCCGGCGCATCAGGGCCTCGGCCGCGGCACGATCCCCAGCCTCGATCTGGTCCAGCAGCTCATGATGCTCTCGGGCAGTAGCCGCCAGCGTGCCGGCCTCTGCCATCGCACGCAGCCCGTAGAGACGAGTACGACGCCGCAGCCGCCGCACCTCCTCCAGCAACACCTCGTTGTCCAGGATCCCCAGCAGCCCCAGATGGAACCGCATATCAGCGGCGATGAACTGCTGCAGCTCCCCTGCCGCAGCGGTTCTGATGAGCGTCTCGGCGACGCCGCGAAGCTCATCCACCGTCCCGGCGTAGCGCTCCGCCTGCGCACCGACGAGCTCGGCCACCCGGCCCACAGCCGGAACCTCCAGCAGGGCTCGGACCTCAGTGACCTCGGCCAAGGTGGACTCAGAGAGCTCCACCACCCGGTATCCGCGGTGGCGCAGCGGTTCCACGAAGCCCTCACCGGCCAACTCCATCATGGCCTCACGCACCGGGGTGGGAGAGACACCGAACTGTTGGGCGAGCTTCGGGGCGGAGTAGATCTCACCGGGCTCCAACTCCCCGGCGACCATCGCTTCCCGCAGCCGTTCCTGCACCTGCCCGCGCAGGCTCCTCCGGCCCTCCACAGAGGCCATGTTCATCCCGCCATCGCCTCCTTCTCTGCGACTCCTGAGCCAGTCCGTCACTGCCACGGTCCATCCGCCACTGCCATCATCGCATCGCCGCGGCCCTCCCCTGACACATCCCCCTGACACATCGAGTCCCCGATTCCCGGCATGCTTTCGGCCTCATGGCAGCCGAAAAACGTCGGGAATCGGGGACTCGATGATGTGCGGAGCGGGAAAACCCTCAGCGACGCTTGGCGTTGCGGTACGCCTCCACGATGTCGCGGTGCAGGCGACCGCGGCTGGAGACCTGGTACCCGTTCTTCACCGCCCACTCGCGGATCTTCCGCGCCTCATTCTGCGGCGACGGCGGCGCCACCGCCCGGCCACGCCGGATATAGGGCTTGAGCGTCTCACGCAGCTCCTTGGCGTGGTCCTCACTCAAATCAATTTCGTAATGCCGCGAATCCAGACCGAATGTCACGGTCTCCTTCGCTTCCGAACCGTCCAAGTCATCCACCAGGACGACCTCCACCTTCTGAGCCATAACTGAAAATTCCTCACTGCTTCATCAGAGACAGTGCCGAAAGCCGTTCACGTACCGATATCTGTGCCTGACCTTCTCACTCAGCTTCTGAGCTGTCTTCCGAACCGCCTTCTTCACGGTCCATCAGAGACGAAGGAGCACTTCCACCGACGCGATCGATAATTCGTCTGCCATATTCTTTGCCATCGAGCACGTCACGCGATGTGCATCCGATACAGATCATATTCACAAGGCCCAGTTTCTAAGTCAAGTGAGGTGAACTCCCAGACTTTTCAACCAGAGAAACCTTGCAGAAACCTGAACTATGTCATCACGCGCAGTTCACGAAGCCGTGTCACGAAGCATTGACCATCGTACGCCATATCTGAGACGATGAACCGTCCTGGGTTTAGTTCCGAGATTTTGGTGCGGACTCGGTCCGCTGTTC
>NZ_JAVKGR010000029.1:0-12297 GCF_031470965.1 Nesterenkonia aerolata
CCTCGGTGATGTCGAGCTCGGTCGACGTCGTGGAGGACTCCTCGATGGTGATGACGCCCTCGGTGCCGACGGCGTCGAAGGCGCGGGCGATCAGCTCGCCCACCTCGTCGTTCTGCGCCGAGATCGCGGCCACGTGGGCAACCTGGCTGCCCTCGACGTCGCGGGCGTTCTCGTGCAGACGGCGGGTCACCGCAGCGACGGCGGCTTCCATGCCGCGCTTGATCTCGCCCGGGGCCGCACCGGCGGCCACGTTGCGCAGGCCCTCCTTGACCAGGGCCTGGGCGAGGACGGTGGCGGTGGTGGTGCCGTCACCGGCGACGTCGTTGGTCTTGGTGGCGACCTCCTTGGCGAGCTGGGCGCCGAGGTTCTCGTACGAGTCCTCCAGCTCCACCTCGCGGGCGATGGTCACCCCGTCGTTGGTGATGGTCGGGGCGCCCCAGGACTTGTCCAGCACCACGTTGCGGCCCTTCGGGCCGAGGGTCACCTTCACGGTGTCGGCGAGCTTGTCGATGCCGGCCTCAAGAGCCTTGCGGGCGGCATCGTCGAACTCAAGCTGCTTTGCCATAGCTATGCGTTCTCCTTGATGAGAAGAGATGTGGGGTGAATCTGCAGATGACCGTCAGCGGTCAGCGCAGGCTCACTTCTCGACGATGGCCAGCACGTCGCGGGCGTTGAGGACCAGCAGCTCGTCGCCGCCGACCTTGACCTCGGTGCCGCCGAACTTCGAGTAGATGACGACGTCACCTTCAGAGACGTCGACGGGCAGGCGGTCGCCCTTGTCGTCGAAGCGGCCCGGGCCCACGGCCACGACCTTGCCCTCCTGGGGCTTCTCCTTGGCGGTGTCGGGGATGACCAGGCCGGAGGCGGTGGTCTGCTCGGCTTCGAGCGGGCGGACGACGATGCGGTCCTCGAGGGGCTTGATGGAGACAGACACTGCTGTTCTCTCCTTTGCGTATCAGCGGATCGGTACGATGCACAGGCCCGATGGCGTCGGAGTCCGACGCCGGTCACGGGCGACTGATGCCGTGCGCCTCGGGATGGCCAACCGTCGTCGCGGTGCCGGATGGCTCTCCGTCAGGCTTACGGCTCCGGGCTGACGGGCTCGGAACCGCAGGCACGCCCAGTGGCTTCGGGCGTCGGTTCACACTTTATGACCGCCTTAGCACTCGGTCAAGCAGAGTGCTAAAGGAGTTGCTGGTCTCTCGTGGCAGAGGGCCCGGGGAGGAGGAGTTCGTGGTCGGCCAGCGGTGTCAGTCGTGAGTCGTGGCTGGCAAAGAGCACGACTGCTCCGCGATCGGCGAGCTCCCGGAGTGCCTCCGCGTCGATTGCTGTGTTGTCGTCGTCGAGCGAAGAGGTGGGTTCGTCGGCGAGGACGAGTGTCGGTTCCTTGATCATCAGTCGTGCTAGGGCGACACGCTGTTGCTCACCGCCCGAGAGACAGTGGGTGGGCTGTTCAGCGAGTGCGCTGATTCCGAACCGGGACATCGCGTCGGAGGTGTCGCTGCGGTGAGGTCGGCGGCGGTGAGAACCGGTGGCGATGCGGACGTTCTTCTCAGCGGTCCACGAATCGACCAGACCGAAGTTCTGGAAGAGGAACCCCAGGTGGTCGCGGTGCAACCGATGAACAGTGCGTGCGGGTATCCCGGTCATTCTTTCGTCGCCTAAGAAGATCTCTCCGCCGTCTAGTTCCTCCAGAAGTCCGATGCAGTTCAGCAGAGTCGATTTTCCGGACCCGCTGGGGCCTGTGATCCGGTAACAGAGGCCGCTTTCAGCGGCCAGATCGATAGCGGAGAATATCGTTCGGTCGGCAAAGCTCTTCGTCGCCGATTCAACGTGCAGGTCCATGGGCTCGTCCTTTCTCAGTCACGCCTGACGCTCCGGTCAAGCGTTCTGCGGTGATGAGCAGCAGTGATGCCAGCTGTGAGGCAGGTCGTGACAACTACGGTGGCCGCGACCAATAAGCCTCGCTCGACGTTCGGCAACGGTGTGGCGAGGACTCCAAGGCCGGAAGCGAGGAGAGTCACGGTGCTGAGGGTGCCGATGAATCCTCCGTGGATGCGGAGGAAGCTGAGGCCGTGGATCGTCGAGACGAAGAGTCGCTGTCGGTTCCTCGCACAGTGAACGCCGGCAGCTGCTGTGGCCGAGACTCCCAGGACCCCCACACTCAGCAGCAGTGCGGCCCCGGTGGCTTGTATGCGATGTTCGGCCTGGATGATCTGGTGCCGCGCATCGGCGGCGACGTCGACGTAGGCCGAGACATAGTCGGCGAAGCCTAGCTCGTGCAGCTCCTCGTGAGTGGTGTCGGGGGAATCGAACAGCAGGTCTGATCCGAAGAAGGGGAACAGGACATCCGGCAGGCCGTCGAGTCCCTCGGGGAACACGATGAGCACCGGATGATCGTGTTCTGCGTCATTCGTGGTGTCAGTCTCCGAATAGGTGAAGAGATCCCGGGGAGCGGCGTATTCGCCGAACGAGGCAGTGGATTTCTCGAGTGAAGGGTCCATTCCGGTGATCAGCTCGGTGTATCTGTCCCAGGCGCGTTCGCCAGTGTCCTCCGGTGCAGTGGTCGGCGCCAAGACCTGGGGGAGCGCGGGGTCGTGATCAGTGGTGATGGTCACGTCCTCACGTTCCAGGAACTCCTGGTTGGCCAGCAGGTAGTCCTCCTGGTGCATCGAAAGAAGGACGGAGTTGGCCTGGTCACGTTCTCGTGCGTAGTCGGCGAACTGAGCTGTGACCTCAGAATCGGGGTCTTCGACGTCGGGGCCGTCGTAGTGGACCGCCACGAGGTCATCGGCTCGATCCCAGTGGGCCAGGGACTCCTGCTGATTCACCAGGCTGCGAACTGAGCTGATCATACTGCCGATCAGCGCAGACATTGCCAAGACTGCTACGGCCTGGGTCATCACGGCGGCGATTCCCTGGCTGCGGGTTGGCTCCGCTCCCTTGATCGTCGTGGCATCCTCGCGCTGAGGCCAGAATATGAGACAAGCGATCACCAGTGCGGTGACAGTGCCGACGACGGTCACCAGTAAGGCGACGAGCCACGGAAGATAATCCGGGAACCTGGCCCAACCGTTATAGAGCAGGAGAGCGCCGGCCGTGATGGCCAGGACCACCACTGCTGAGAGAGAGCTCTCCCTCAGACATCTCGCCGCTTCATGCCGAGCAATCTGCAGTGTGGACAAGCCGTGGAGACGTTGAATGAGGTAGACACGTCGACGTTGGGAGACCTCGTAGCCTACTGCGAGTATCAGCGAGAGGGCGCCGAGCCCGAGTGCGGGCAGGAGGCCGACGTCGCTCAGCCGACCCAGGAGAAATGGAAGGGTCTGCCCGTCGGTGGACGTTGCGTCGAAGTCGGCGGCTTGGAGTGTCTGCAGGAGTCCTCGAAGCTCCTGTTCGGTGCCGGTGAAGTGGTAGGTGCCTCGAAGGGGTTCAGCGCCGACCTCAGATGATGGCTCAACGGTGACGGTGACATCCGGATCGAACGCTGCCACTTCGACGTCGGGTTCTGAGGGGTCGCCGAATCGGTAGAAGGTCCGCAGCGAACCGTCCCCACGATCCCGAGATTCGAGCGTCAGTGTTGTCTGATGCGTCTCTGCTGCCTCGTCGAGCGTGGATACGGCCTCCTCATGGGTGAGACCGTCCGGTAACTCCTCAATAGTGACCCATCCGAAGCTCGGTTGATGCGGAGGAACCTGAGTTTCGATATCGCGGAAGCTCTGAACAGCGGCCAGGCTGCACAAGGAGAGGAAAATCAGGGTAGTTATTCGAAGAAGCCGAAACACGACAAGGTGAACCTCCAGGTGACCTATAGGTCGGCCATTTCACTCTAAGGTATATGCGGGGCAGCCCGGCAAGGGGCGATGCGGGTCGGGGACTGAGGCTGCGGAGGATTCGGCTCAGCAGGAAATCAGCAGGAAATCGGGGACTGCTCGGTGTTCCCCATCCGAGCAGTAGACTGGGTGCGGTCGCGTCTGCAGGCCACCACCCGCAGAACCGCCGAGACGAGCCACACCACCGGAAGGCAGCCGCTGTGCCCGAGAACTCCGCAGAGACCCACGATCCCTTCGGCTTCTTCGGCCTCACCTATGACGACGTCCTCCTGCTTCCCGGAGCTACTGACGTCATCCCCTCCGACGCCGACACCTCCACTCGGCTGACCCGCCGCATCTCCATCAACGCGCCGGTGGCCTCGGCGGCCATGGATACCGTCACCGAAGCGCCGATGGCGATCGCCATGGCCCGGCAGGGTGGCATCGGCATCCTGCACCGCAACCTCTCCATCGAGGAGCAGGCCCGCCACGTGGATAAAGTCAAGCGCTCCGAATCGGGGATGATCTCCGATCCGGTGACCATCACCCCTGACGCGACTCTGAAGGACCTTGACGACATCTGCGCCCACTACCGGGTCTCCGGGCTGCCGGTGGTCGATGAGTACCGCAAGCTGCTCGGCGTGATCACCAACCGGGACATCCGCTTCGTCCCATATGAGGAGTTCCTGACCACCAAGGTCTACGAGAAGATGACCCCGCAGCCGCTGATCACAGCGAAAGAGGGCATCGCCCGGGACGAGGTCATCCGGCTGTTCTCCGAGCACCGGGTGGAGAAGCTCCCGCTGGTCGACGACGACGGCCGGCTCACCGGGCTCATCACGATCAAAGACTTCGACAAGGCCGACCAGTACCCCTCAGCCACCAAGGATGACGAGGGCCGGCTGCGCGTCGGTGCCGCCGTGGGATTCTTCGGCGAGGGCTTCGAGCGCGCGATGACGCTGATCGATGCCGGCGCTGACGTGCTCGTGGTCGACACCGCCAACGGGCACACCCGCGGGGTGCTGGACATGATCGCCAAGCTCAAGGCGGAGCCGCGTGCCGCCGACGTCGACGTCATCGGCGGCCAGGCCGCCACCCGCGAGGGGGCCCAGGCGCTCGTCGATGCCGGAGCTGACGCGATCAAGGTCGGTGTCGGCCCAGGCTCCATCTGCACCACCCGGGTGGTCGCCGGGGTCGGTGTCCCGCAGATCACCGCCATCTACGAATCCTCCAAAGCCGCCGGACCCGCCGGGGTGCCGCTGATCGCCGACGGCGGACTGCAGCACTCCGGGGAGATCGGCAAAGCGCTGGTCGCCGGAGCCGACTCGGTGATGCTGGGCTCACTGCTGGCCGGCGCCGCAGAGTCCCCCGGTGACCTGGTTTTCTACAACGGCAAGCAGTTCAAGGCCTACCGGGGCATGGGTTCGCTGGGTGCGATGCAGACCCGCGGGAAGAACACCTCCTACTCCAAGGACCGCTACTTCCAGGCTGACGTCCCGGATGATGAGAAGCTCATCCCCGAAGGCATCGAGGGCCAGGTGCCCTACCGCGGTCCCTTGAGCGCCGTGCTGCACCAGCTCGTGGGCGGACTGCGCCAGACCATGTTCTACGTGGGCGCGCACACGGTCCCGGAGCTGAAGCAGAAGGGCCGGTTCGTCCGCATCACCTCTGCCGGGCTGAAGGAGTCTCACCCGCACGACATCATGATGACCGTCGAGGCCCCGAACTACCGCCGCTGACCACCTGCCCGGCGGCCACCGGCACCTGCCGGCCCGAGGCCGTGGCCCGATCACCTGTATCCCCTACGGAAGGCATCTGACGCGCTGTGACCACTGCACCGTCCGCGCCCTACGTCACCACACCCACCCTGCGTGCCACCGAGGCCGGGCTCACCGCCTGGCGGCACTCGCGGCAGGCGCTGGAAGAGATCGCAGCGCTGCCGTTCCTGCATCAACTGGCCGAGGGCACACTCCCCGCTGAGGTCTTCGTCCATTACCTGCTGCAAGACTCGGCCTACCTCTCCGGCTACGGGCGGGCGATGACCCTGCTGGCCGCACGGGCTCAGACAGCCGGGCAGATGCGCTTCTGGGCGCGGGCCACCTCGGACACCATCGCCGAAGAGCAGACGATGCAGGCCGAGCTGATGAGTTCCGAGGAGTTCTCCGCGCTGGCGAAGACGATGACCGTCGACGGCGCCCCGGACCCCTCACCGACCACGCTGGGCTACACCTCCTGGCTGATCTCCGAAGCCGCTGTCGACGACTATGAAGTCGCCGTGGCCGCGGTGCTGCCCTGCTTCTGGGTCTACGCCGAAGTCGGCCGCCACCTTGTGACGACGATCGGTAAGGCGATGGTGGAGCACCCCTACCGCCGCTGGGTGGAGGTGTACTCGGACCCGCAGTTCGATGCCGCCGTGGAAGAGGCGATCAGCATCTTCGACGAGCTCTACAGCACCGCCGATGAGAACCTGCGCGCACGGATGCTGCGGGCCTTCGAGCGTGGCTGTGCCTATGAGGGGCGTTTTTGGGCTGCCTCGCACGCCCGTGAAGAGTGGACCATGCATGACCGCGGCGCACATGCCCGGGGTGGAGAGGAACAGCACAGATGAGCAACGAGATCCCGATCGGTCTGGCCAAGAGCGGGCGCCGCGCCTGGGCCCTGGACGACGTCAACATCGTCCCGAACCGACGCACCCGCGCGCCTCAGGACGTGAACCTGGAGTGGCAGATCGACGCCTACACCTTCGATGCCCCGGTGATCGGTGCGCCGATGGACTCGGTGATGTCTCCCCAGACGGCCATCGCCCTGGGGCGGCTGGGCGGACTCGGCGTGCTCAACTTGGAAGGCCTGTGGACCCGGTACGAGGATCCGCAGCCGGTGCTCGAGGAGATCGCCGCACTGACCGGTGACGAGGTCTCCGCGGAGAACACCCGCCGCCTGCAGCAGCTGTACTCGGAACCCATCCGTGCCGAGCTGATCTCCCAGCGGCTGGCAGAGATCCGTGAGGCCGGTGTGGTGGTCTCTGGTTCGCTGACCCCGCAGCGTACCCAGGAGTTCTACCGGACCGTCATCGACGCCGGGGTGGACATGTTCGTCATCCGGGGGACCACTGTCTCGGCCGAGCATGTGGCGCAGGAGGGTGACCCGCTGAACCTCAAGGAGTTCATCTATGAGCTCGACGTCCCGGTGATCGTGGGAGGCGCGGCCGGCTACACACCGGCGCTGCACCTGATGCGCACCGGTGCGGCCGGCGTGCTGGCGGGATTCGGCGGGGGATCGGCGACGACGACCCGCCGCTCGATGGGCATCCGGGTTCCGATGGCCACTGCGATCAGTGATATCGCCGCCGCCCGGCGTGACTATCTGGACGAGTCCGGTGGCCGGTACGTCCACGTCATCGCCGATGGCGGGCTGGGCACTTCCGGGGACATCGTCAAGGCGCTGGCCATGGGCGCTGATGCGGTGATGCTGGGTACCACGCTGGCCCGTGCCGAGGAGGCTCCCGGGCAGGGCTGGCACTGGGGCTTGGAAGCTGTGCACCCGGACTTCCCGCGGGGCCACCGGACCCGCGTCGGGAGCGTCGCGCCGTTGGAGGAGGTCATGTGGGGGCCGAGCCGACACACGGACGGCTCTTCCAACCTGATGGGCGGACTGCGCCGGGCGATGGCCGCCACGGGCTATTCGGATCTGAAATCATTCCAGCGGGTGGACGCCGTCGTCTCACCTGTGGTGCAGCAGTCCCGTTGATCTGAACACCTCTGACGTCTTGCGTGGAGTTGTGGCTGCGCAGGGTGATTGTCGGGTGAGTCTGCGCAAAGCCTCGTGGAATCGTGTTCAGGGACATAAGATGTGTCCGAACTGACTGTTTCGATGAGGGGGAGAAGCCGATGCGCCTGACATCTCTGACACCTGTGGCCTCTTTGGCCGCCGTCTCGCTGCTTCTGGTGGGGTGCGGCAGCCATGTGCCCTCGGAAGAGATCGAGACCACTATGAGCGATGAGCTGGAGAGCACCTTCGGCGTCGAGGTGGAGGATGCCACCTGCGATGACAACTTGGACGCGGAAGAGGGCGAAGAGGTCACCTGCACCGTGACGGTCGAGGGCGAGGAGACTGAGGTGCTGGTGACCGCAGACTCCGTCGACGGCGACGAGGTGTATATGACCTTCGAGCCTCAGGAGTGAGACTGCGCCGCAGCGGGCCGAGACCTTGATGGTGCCGGCGTCGGCGGTGGTGTGGTGTGCCGCTGAGCTGGGATGATCTAGGATGCGGGTATGCGTTACGGCTTTCTCATCCGACGGATCATCCGACTGGTGCGGCGGATCGTCCGCACCTCCAACCGCGGCGGGCAGCAGGGCGGAACCGGCTCACAGCCTCCGCAGTGAGCCCACCCTCCCCGCACTCAGCCCCTCTCCCCGGTTGACTCTGTTTTTCGTGCCCTTTTGAGGCTGATTTTCCACTCAAAAGGGCACAAACTCCAGAGTCAACGGGGGTGGTGGGTAGGGTTCGAGGGCGAGGGTCTGAGTCAGGGAGCTGCGCCGGGGTTGTCAGGGGTCTGCGCCGGGGGTGTGAGGCTCCTCGTCGGGTTCATCCTCAGTGGAACCGTCGACGAGCATTCCCTCCTCCGTCTGCGCCACGATGCGCGTACCGACGAGGTCACCGGTGACGTTGCACATCGTCCGGCCCATGTCGAGGATCGCGTCGATTCCGGCCACCAGTGCGACCGGTGCCATCGGCAGTCCGGCGGAGGTGACCGTCATCGTCAGCATGATCAGCCCGGCGCCCGGGACTCCCGCGGTGCCGATGGAGGCCAGTACGCCGACCAGGGCGATGGTGACGAGCTGCAGCAGCGTCAGTTCCGTGCCGGTGACGTTGGCGACGAACACCGTCGCCGCACCCACGTAGATGGCCGTGCCGTCCATATTCACGGTGGCGCCGAAGGGCAGCGTGAAGGAGTAGACACTCTTGCGGACGCCCAGCTGCTGGGCGGCCTGGGTCGAGACCGGCAGAGTTCCTCCGGAGGAGCGGGTGACGAAGGCGGTGAGCATCGGCTCCTTGGCGGCTTTGAAGAACCGCCCGATCTGCGCTCGGAAGACCAGCAGGATCAGTGTATACACCACGATCTGCAGCGCGATGCCGCCGTACATGACTCCCGTGAGCGCAGCCAGCGGCAGCAGAGCATCGGCGCCGGTCTCCCCGACGGCCACGGCGATCAGTGCGAACACTCCGATGGGGGAGTACTGCAGGATGCCGCGGATCAGCAGGAAGATGATCTCGAGCCCGCCCTCGGTGATGCGGCGCAGCAGGGAGGCCAGCCCGGCGAGCCGCTCATCGGTGCTGTCCTGCATATATGACAGCGCGATCCCGGCGATGATCGCGAAGAACATGACCGCGAGAATCTCGCCCTCGGAGAGAGCGGTGAAGATGTTCTCCGGGACGATGTTGGTGAACACTTCGGCCAGTCCGGGCGCCTCCTGCGCTTCGGCCTCTTCATCGCCGGTGAGTGTGAGCCCGGCTCCCGGTGAGATGAGCAGGGCGAGTCCGATGCCCAGGGAGATCGCGAATGCGGTGGTGACCAGGTAGAACACGAATATCTTGCCGCCGACGCGGCCCAGCGTCTTCGGTGAGACTGAGGCCACGCCGGAGATCAGGGTCAGCAGGATCAGCGGCATCACCAGCATCATCAGCAGACGCAGGAAGATCTCACCGAGCGGTTCGATGACGGTGACCGGCGGGCCGACGACGAGCCCGACGACGACGCCGAGGACCAGCGCGACGCCGAGCTTCCAGATCAGCGGGACGTCTAAGTACCAGCGCCACGGTGAGCGCCGTCGGCTCGGGGCCTGATCCGCTGTGGCAGGGGAGCGGCCGGAGCGGTTTGCGTCGGACCCGTCCCCGGGGTGATGTTGCTCGGTCATGATATTCCCTCGGTATCAGAAGCTGCGAAAGCAGAGTGTATGAGGTGCGTGATGGAGAGAATGTACTCCATGGGGCTCCGCAGGGCCTACCTCGGGTGCATGTGTGACAGGGGCACGCGGCTCCGGAGGGCCTCCGGGGGGAGAGCGTGGGATCAGCGCTGGTCAGGGGCTGAGGTGGAGTGATGACGGTGTATCGTCATTCCATGATCTTTCGTACTGTCTTCCGACTCGTCGTGCTGCGTCTGCTGCGCATCGGCTTCCGCTTCTTCCGTGACCGCCGCCGCAGAGGGCAGGCCCCGCGCTGACTGCTGAATCGTCGGGCCGTGCCCGAGGAACACAGAGCCGGGCGTCGCCGGATCAGCGTGAGATCCTGCGGCGCCCGGCTCTGTGTGGCCAGCTGGTGGTTTAGAAGACCAGGATCAGAATGATGACGATCAGCAGGATGGTCGTGAGGCTGATCGGGATGATGGGTCCGCGCATGGTCGGCTCCTTCGGCGCTCGTTGTGTCTTATGACACTTCTGACGGTAGACCTCTCGTGAGTGATTCGGCAGGCTTTCCGTGGCGCGGCGTACGAAATTTCTTCAAAAAACTCCAGGTCAGAGCTTTGTAGGTGATGATGGACGCGATGCTATGAGCCTGCGTGCGCGGGTACGCCAGGACAGAGCCTGGCCCCAGTTTGGAGGCCTGAGTGAGGCTCCGGTAGCATCGTCAGGTCTGAGGTGACGTGTCCGAGCGGCCGAAGGTGCGACACTCGAAATGTCGTGTACGGTAACCCCGTACCGTGGGTTCAAATCCCACCGTCACCGCCACGCGCAAGGCCCCGACTCCCCTAGAAAACACTGGGGGGGAGGGGCCTTCGTCATTTCTTCGCTGAGTGACCCGACTACATTCCGACTACATTCTTTGGCGTTGCCGCCCTTTCCTTCAAGGGCTCGTGTGGGCGACTGTTGCAGCGAGGTCTCGGCGCTCCCCGCTCCTCACCGTCGCGGGGAAGGCGGCACAGCCGCCTCGGATGGGCCGACGAGTATCTGTAACCGAGCCTGAAGGAGTCATGATGAGCCCGAGGGCGTGAGGAACGAACTGGTGACAGGTTCGGTTTAGGCCGTGAGCGTGAGCGGCTCGGTCAGTTTGGCTTCGAACTCGATGGGCGTCAAGCCGCCGAGTGTGTCCTGGGCGCGCTGACGGTGATACTTCCGTTCGATCCAGATGACGACGGCCAGCCGAAGCTCCTGCCGGGTGCCCCAGCGTTGCTGGTTGAGCACGTTCGTCTGCAACAGTGACCAGAACGACTCCATGGCCGCGTTGTCCTCGACTGCGCCAACTCTGCCCATCGATCCGACCATGTCGTGACGGCGCAACTCGCGGGCCATGGGCCGGGAACGGAACTGGCTGCCCCTGTCGGCATGCAGAATGCACCCGGCGACCTCACCGCGGCGGGCAACTGCGTTGCGGACGGCGTCGACGGCAAGTTTCGCGGTCATCCGATCCGAGATCGAGTAGCCGACGATCCGGTTCGAGCACACGTCCTTGATCGCGCAACAGTAGAGCTTGCCTTCGCTCGTCCAATGCTCCGTGATGTCCGTGAGCCAGAGCCGGTTCGGGGCGTCGGCGCGGAACACACGCTGCACGTGATCGTCGAACACCGGCGGCCCGGCCTTCTTGCCCTTCCCACGGTGCCGGCATTGCGGGGACGAGAGTATCCCGGCCTGCGAGCACAGCTTCCACGCCGTCCGCCTGCTCATCCGCTACCCCGACCGGCGAGCTTCATCGGCCAAGTATCGGTACCCGAACGTCGGGTCGTCGTGGTGCGCGTCATGCAGTGCGTTGATCCGATACGCGCGGAGCACGTCCGCGTCCCGGACGGGGTCGTTCCGCCACCGATAGTAGGGCTGCCTTGCGAGCTTGAGAACCCGGCACGACACCGTCACGGGAATCCCCGCAGCGGCGAGCTCAGATACGAGCGGGTACGTCATTATGGGGAGCCACCGAGACGCAGATTCGCCTGCGACAGATACGCCGCCGCACGGCGGAGGACCTCGTTCTCCTGCTCCAACAACCGGATCCGCTTCTTCAGTTCACGAGCCTCAGCAGCGTCCGCCGCGGTCTGACCAGGACGGTTGCCGTCTTCGACATCGGCCTGGCGGAGCCAGTTCTGCAGGGTTGCTTCGCTGATGCCGAAGTCGGTGGCGATCTGTTTGATGGTGACGCCGCTCTCACGGCTACGAGCAACCGCGACAACGTCCTCGCGGAACTCTCTGGGATAGGGACCGGGCATGATGACATCCTCCCCGCCAGCGCCTCCCGGCACTAACGATCAGTTGTCACCGATCCGTTCCTCACGCCCTCACGATGATAACGAGTACAAGGACGAATGGCGCGACCACCGCAAGCGTGTACAGAGCGTATGCTCTGGGATCGAGCAGCGGACCCGGGCATTATCCCGGCGCGATCGCTACACATCAACTCAAGGCGAGCCCCTTGACGCGTGGTTCCTGGGGGTGTTGGCTGTCTAGTGGTCCGTCTCAGTTTTGGTTTGCCTGTTCGTTCAGGCTGGCTCGTGCTCGGGTGA